>CAJXJV010000199.1 GCA_913055135.1 uncultured Desulfurobacterium sp.
AACTGTTTCCAGTATTTAATATCCTCTTTCTCTTCGTTCTTCATAAGGTTTCCAACAGCCAAAAACTGCTTATATGCTTCGTTAAGCAGTTCCTTTGTTCTCTCCAGCATAAAAAGCTTCACGGCTTCATTCCTGAAACTTCTGTCCACTTTTTGCTTCCTCCTTTATTGATTGTTGATATACATCGCTCAGACTTCCACAGTAGCCTTTTCCAACACCTTTAGCACACAAGGGTTGTTCCTCGTAAGGAAGTAGAATCTTCGTAAAAGAACAGCTTGAAGTAATAACTGCCAGACCAACTAACAGCAAAATCCTTCTCATTTTTCTTCTCCGAATTTGACTTCTGAGAGGAATACAACATCAACCTTTCTACCTGCGTTGACTTCTATGACAGGAAACGTTTGATCTACCAGCTTCATGTAAAAATCTGCAAGTTTCTTGGTAGCCTCACCAACTCCCTGAAATGCTGCAATCTGAGTCGTTTTAGAAGTGTCAAAACTTTGAGTGTTCCCAAGAGGAGAAACAGAAACTATCGTGTTTTGCTGAGTAAAGGCTTTTGCCATTCCATCCAGGAAACCTGCTAACAATGTTCTTGCAAGTAAAGCTCCCTGTTTGCTGACTACCATACCTTTGAGTCCTACTTTTCCATCTTCTCCAGATACGTAAGCCTTTATCTTTTTCTGGTAGGTCTTTCCGCTCTCTGTAACGCAGGAAAGAGTGTGAACTCTTATAAACACTCTTTCTGAGGAGAGCTCTCCGATTCCTTCACCTATCATAAAGCAGTCCTTTATGTCTGCCTGCCACTTATTTGGAAGAATGCTTTTATCAATTACTCTCAGGAGAACTGGATAAGGCATTGATTGAGCTTTTCCACCAGTTGGAGCATCGAGTCCAGAAAGAAGAATCGCTCTAACAAAGGAACCTGCAGGAATCTCAACAGTCGTTTCCCGCTTTTCCTGTTTCTCTTTCTTTTCCTCTACTTCCTGAACTTCTTCTTTCCCAACAACGGCTATGACATCAGTTAAAGGTCTTGGTCCTATGTCTCCCTTTTTATTTTGATTCTGTCCGTAGTAGTTTTGAGGAGGAGGTGGTGGTGGCGGTGGTGGATAGCCATAATTAGAGTTCCCTGATGGTTTCGTAGAACCTTGACCGACTTTTTCTTTGTTTACAGTCTCGTGATTCTTTACTGCTTTTTCTGATCTTTCCTGTTTGGTTTCTATTCTCTCTATCCTTTGAATTTGCGTTTGCTCTTGCTGATATAGTTTTTGTTGGAGCTCCTCTAATTGTTTTCTTAAATTTTCTATTTCCGAAGAACCTTTAGCCAGCCATGTTTCCTTTATTACATCCACTTTTTCAGTTTTAACAACCTCTTCCTTCTTTGGAGGAGGAGCTTTTCTTGAAGTTTGATTGCTGGATTTTTGAATTCCATAAGCCATCAGGATAATTAAACTTGCTCCAACTACAACGGCTATAAACAGCAGTTTCTTTCTCCTTATTTCATCTACTTTTAAGGGATTTTTTGGAGTTTTCTTTTCACTCATTTTGATTCCTCGCTACGATTAGGAGTCTTGTAACTTCGCCTTTTGAAAGAGAAGGCTTTACTATGGAAATAGCCAGTGGATTACTGACCAGCTTCAGGAATTGTGCTTCTGTAAGGCTAACTGGCAATTTAGCTGTAAGGATATACTCATAGACTTTGAAAGAATCTCCTGTATAAACTCTTTTAAGGGCTACTTCAAGATTCTGGTAATCCCTAACTATTCTGTTAACTTCCCTTGCCGTGTAACCAGGAGGAATGTTCTCTTTGTAGGCGTATTTAATTAGCTTCAAGAGAGTTTCTTCGTAAGGATTGGCTTTTTCAAAAGATTCTGCTTCTTTCCTGTTAGTTTTTCTTATCTTGAGAACAACCGTTTCAGCAGGTATGTCTTTTGGATTCAGAATAAGGGAGAAAACCTTTCCAGAGCAGTAGGCATATACTTCCGTGGGTTTTGCCTTGTAAACTATTTTCTTTCTTCCAAAAGGATCTGTTTCTTCAACAGGAATCACTTTTACGTAGAAATCGCTTCCTACCTGCTGAATCATGATTCCTTTTTCCTTCGAGTAGATGATCTTTGACAGCTTTCCTCCACTGCAGGTAATTCTGTTAAGGTCCCTGAGAGATACATCTACCACCTGATAATCCGAAGACCCTTCAACGACCTGCAGGGCATAGGAATTAGCCGTTATTAGAAGACCTATTAGTGTTATAAGCCATTTCTTCATATTTCAGCACCTCAAACTTTCCCTGATTTATTTTGAATCTGATGCTTATCTTGACAGGTTTTTGTTCTGCTAAATGTTCTCCAGCGTATATCTTCTTTATTCCAGTTACAGTTGCAGTATTTCCTTTGACAAAAACTTCCTTTGGGAAAAAGACCTGAGAAATCTGATACTTAATCAGCTCGTTAGCTGTGTTCATCAATTTTTCTTCTACCTGGTTGTAGTAACGGGGAGAAATCAAAGAGAGAAAAGCTTTGAAGTTTTCTTTTACGGTTTCTGGAGTAAAGTTCTCTTTTAGATAAACTATCTGGCGGACCATCATCTCTACGTACTCAGGAGATGCTGAATCTCCAGTAATGGAAAACTTTCTATCTACGTTTATCGGAACAACAATAACTCTCTGTTTATCCATGAGATTAAGCATTACTGCTCCTTCAACGGCAATCACCATTACAAGAACAAGGATTAAGAATCTCAAAAAATTGTTTGAAGCTTTTGTGTTTTTGAAATCACTTAAGAATTTCTGCATTTTCACTCGTAGAACCTCCTAATGTAACCAGGGACAAGTTTTTTACTCCTTGAAGAGAGAATCCCTTTTTTATAAAGCCAGTGAATTACAAAGTTTTCCATGTATTTTTCTTTCATTCTCAGATAGATGTTTGTTGCAACAATACCTACTATGAGTGGGATATAGCTTCCTGTAGCGAATGTTATAACCATCCCGATTATGCTCCATGCTATATCATCCACTTCCCACATAAGGAAAACCATCTGCCTGTCAACAGTTCTCGGCACTCTGCTTTCCACGATTACTCCTTAAAGGGAGAGGCAGGAGCCTCTCCGGGTAATTAAAAGAGAGCTCCACCTGCGTTATTAGCAATGTCAGGCAAGATGAAGATTGCAGCTGCAGCTGCAGAAGTACCGAAGAAGAAAAGAGGTCCTGCACCGGCAAAAATGGATCTGTAAAGTCCAACAACCAGAATTCCAAGAGCAAAGATTTTTCCTGGAACTCCTTCCACATACCCTACAAGCTTGTCCCAT
>CAJXJV010000200.1 GCA_913055135.1 uncultured Desulfurobacterium sp.
AACAGTATGGCATAGAGAATGCTCTTAATTACAGAGTAAGACAGGCAATAGAAATAATTACAAGAAGAATGAACAACGCCATAATCTTTGGAAGAAGGGTTATGAGAACCAAAACAGAAAGAGGAACAATGGGAGGAATCCTCTACTTCCTTAAGCGACCTGGCGGGAACGTAGTCAATGCCGCAGGTTCTGACCTTACCCAGAAACTTCTTAACGACGCTATAGAGAAGATTTACTTAAAAGGCGGAAGTCCCAATGTTCTTGTCTGTAATACAACACAGGCAAGGAAAATTTCAAGTTTTACTTCAAACAGCATCGTTGTCCAGAGAGAGGATCAGACAGCCGGTCATTACGTAGCCCGATTTGTAGCAGATCTTCCAGCAGGAGTGATAACAACAATCGTAGTTGACACAAACTTCCCTAAAGACAAGATAGCAATCCTTGACACAAGCAGATTAAGATTCGTTCCACTGACAGGTTCGACCCTCACCGACTTTGACGCAACGCCAAAAGGTGCTGATTTCATTGCAAGGAGAATCCTTGGTGAATACACCCTTGAAGTTAAAAACGCAAAGCAGGCACATGGACTACTTGAAGGACTTGCTTACTAACTCCCGCCCGCCTTCTGGCGGGTTTTTCTAATCCTGATTTAGGAGGCTCACAATGAAGTTCAAAGGAATGCCCGGACTTACCATAACAGACGGGAAAAACAGAGTCGAGTTTCCCCTTAACGGAATACTTGAACTTAAGGGAAAGAAAGCCAAATGGCTAAAAGGACTTATTGAATCTGGAAAGGTTAAAGGGATAGAAATCTTAGGAAATGAACAGCCTGGAAATACAGAAGAGCAGGAAACTGCTCAAACTGAGGAAACGGGTAATGAAGATTAAGATAGAAACTCAAAAATCTTGACTGGTTACTTAATACGGGTGCCGGCAGAAAAGCCCTCTCTGCCGGTTTAACCGAGTTTACCCTTTCCCTCTTTCGCTCTGTTCACAGGGTAATAGATGAAGGAAAATCTTTTACTCCCAGAACAGGACATCTTCAACAGTCTATTAGAGTTGACCTATCAAACGTTAATGAAGGAAAAGCCGAAATAGTGGCTGACGCTTCCTACGCTCCATTTGTTGAGTTTGGAACAAAACCACACGTCATAAAGCCAAAGAGGAGACAGACACTCCGATGGGCAACGGAAGAGGGATATATCTTTGCAAAACTCGTTCGCCATCCGGGAAGCAAACCCTATCCATTTTTCAGAAAAGCCATTGAAGAAGGACATGAAGAAGCTAAAAAAGAATTCATTCAGGCATTTCTTGAGGAACTGAGGAGAGAGTAATGGCAAAGTATTGCGAACTTACGGACTTTACCGATAGCCTCATAACCGGGAACGTTACCGAAGAGATACTCCTCAAAGTTGATAATTACATCGACGCTCTTTTAAAACAGATCGGCATTGATCCAGCAACAATAAATCCTGCTGATTTTCCTGTTCTCAAAGAACTTGCAGTCTATTTTGGTAGTTACCTGACCTGTCTTGAACTGACATCCGGCGAAAACGATGTCTATCTCCAGAAAGCAAAAAGCTACGAAAAGCTATATGAAAAGTTTGAAAAAAGACTTCTTACCTACGGTCTCACGCTAAAGAGTGAAGAAAATTCCACAACTCCCTTCACAATCAAACTCACAAGAGGATAAAAATGAGGAAAGAAATATTGGAGGAACTCCAGAATTTCCTTGAAAACAATTTCCCTGACTTTTCCGTAAAAAGAGGTTACAGAAACCCTGCTCAGGTTCTATCTGCAAAAGAAAGAAGTAAAGCAATCTCAATAGTCCCTGCAGGAGATACACAGAAGAGACTCAGCAACAAGAAACAGATTAACTGGAAAATCCTTCTAATCGTCAGTCTCCGTGCAGAAAGCCCACAGGAAGGAATAGACACTTTAGTTGAAACCCTTGAAGCAATAGAAAAAGCAGTAGAAAAAACCAACCTCAACGGTCTGGTCATAGACGTAAACGTAACAGGAAGCATCCTCAATCCAGAAGTTTCACATCCCTTTTACGAATCAGCCCTTGAAGTAGAAATCCTGTACAGGAGATAACAATGGCATTACAGGGAGAAAAGTTCTTAATAGATGCCTACGAAGGAAAAGGCGGGTTCTTAGACGGAAGCTACCTCATTCCCCACCCAAGAGAGAGCAAGGAAAAGTTAAAAAAGAGAAAAGAACTTGCCACATATCCAAACTACGTCAAAAAAGTCGTTGACTCCTATCTATCTCACCTCTTTAAAAAATCTCCCATTCGCTCAATAGAAACACAGGAATACCTGGAATTCATTCAGAACGTTGACAAACAGGGAACATACATAGACGACTTTATGAGAAGAAGATTCAAGTTAGCAATGATAACGGGGACAGTCTATATCATAGTTGATAAACCTCCGGGAAAGGCAAAGACAAAACTTGAAGAAAAAAAACTTGGATTGAGACCCTACCTTGCGGTAAGAACCCCATCCCAGCTCTACAAATACACCCTTGACAGCTACGGGATACTTTCATCAATAACGTTCATTGAAAAACAACCGGACGGAACTACCATTTACCGCTACTTTGACACAGAAAAGTGGGTAATTTCAACAGATCCAGAGCAAAAAGAAATAGAAGGAGAAGGTAAACACAATCTTGGAGTGGTTCCTGTAGTTCCCCTCCACTCAACAGATCCACTCCTTCCCACAAGTTTAACTGCTACGCCCTGGATTCTTGACATAGCAAACCTCAACTTTGACCTCTACAACGCCCTTTCGGAACTTAGAGAGCTTTTAAGAAATCAGACTTTCTCAATATTCACAATACCTGTCAAAGATCAGGCAGACGCAGAAAATCTAAAAGACCTCACGATTTCAACGGAGAACGCCATTCCCTACAACCCTGAAGGAGGCGGAAAGCCTGACTATGTTGCTCCACCACCAGACCCGGCAGAAATCTATATGAAATACATAACCACTCTCATAGACCACATATACCGCCTGGCAAACCTCGAATTCACCGGAGGAGTCCAGAAGTCAGGAATAGCAAAAGAGTACGACTGGCTTGAATTTAACAGAACCCTTACCTCTTTTGCTTTACAGTGTGAACAGGCAGAATACAGGATTGCAGAGTTAGTATGCAAATGGCAGGAAGTGGAATTCAAAGGATATATTCAGTATCCAAGGGACTTTGCCATCAAGGATCTTGCTGAAGAACTTGAAATAGGAATGAACGCAATTACCTCACAGATACTGCCGCC
>CAJXJV010000201.1 GCA_913055135.1 uncultured Desulfurobacterium sp.
TTCTCTTGAAACGTCTGGACCTCTTCCACCACTCTTTGCGGCCACTTTGTCTATTTCATCTATAAAGACAATTCCCTGGTTTTCCACTCTGTCTATCGCTTCCCGTATTACTTCATCCATATCAATGAGCTTTTGAGCTTCCTCTTGAGTAAGATAACGGAGAGCCTCTTTGACTTTCATCTTTCTCATTTTCTTTGGCTTTGGAAAGATGGAGGAGAGCATGTCCTGAATATTTGCCAGATCTCCACCGATTCCTATAACGTTTACTCCTGGAGTTTCTACAGTGACAGCAATTTCAACGACCTCATTGTCGAGTTTCCCTTCCTTCAGAAGTTTTTTGATTCTATTTCTTTCATCTCTTAGCCTGCTCTGTTCCTTTTCAAAATCGGGGGCTTGTGCTTTTTGGGGAGAGAGGAATACATCAAAAAGGCTCTGTATTGATTGCTGGGAAGGCTTTGGCTCTGGAACCATTATTTCGGCAAGTCTATCGTAGGCAAGTTCCCTTGCCCTTTCCATAACGGCTTCCATCTTTTCTTCTTTAACCATTGTTACAGCAATTTCAACAAGGTCTCTGATTATTGATTCAACATCTCTTCCCACATATCCAACTTCAGTGAACTTTGTGGCTTCAACTTTTATAAAAGGAGCCTTAACAAGCTTTGCCAATCTTCTTGCAATTTCCGTTTTACCAACACCTGTGGGTCCAATCATTATGATGTTCTTCGGAGCTACTTCATCTCTCATTTCTTCAGGGAGTCTTTGTCTTCTCCATCTGTTTCTCAGAGCTATTGCAACAGCTTTTTTTGCTTCGTGCTGACCGACAATGTATTTGTCAAGTTCTTTAACTATTTCTTTTGGAGTAAGAAATTTTTCCTGATCTTTTTTCACTTCTTTATCTTCATCATTTCCGCCAAAAAATTTTTTAAACATACTTCCTCCTTTTTCTCTCTTAACCAAGTTCTTCTACAACTATGTTTGTATTCGTATAGACGCAGATGTTTCCAGCTATCTCGAGGGCTTTTTCTGCAATTTCTCTTGCAGATAGATCTGTATTTTCGTAAAGAGCTGTTGCAGCAGCTTGTGCGTAAGCTCCTCCAGAGCCGATTGCCATTACAGGGATATCTGGTTCTATTACATCTCCATTACCTGAAATGAGGAGAATCTTTGTTTTATCTGCAACTAATAGCATTGCCTCAAGTCTTCTCAGAACTCTATCTGTTCTCCAGTCTTTTGCAAGTTCAACAGCGGACTTTAAAAGATTCCCGCTGTAAGTTTGAAGTTTGTCCTCAAACCTTTCAAGGAGAGCAAATGCGTCGGCAACTGAGCCTGCAAATCCTGCAAGTACCCGCCCGCTGTAGATTTTCCTTACCTTTCTTGCACCGTTTTTGAAAATTGTATTCCCAATGGTAACCTGACCATCACCAGCCATTGCTACTTTACCGTCTCTTAAGACGGCACAAATAGTAGTTGCGTGAAACTCCATACTTCCTCCTAAGCTGTAGCCGTTTGTTTTCTTCTAAACTTTGCTCCTGCATACTGTCCGAGAACTGCAATCAGGATGAGGAGAGGTGCAAACTTCCAGGGGATTCCAAAGCTTAATCTAAGGGCAACGATAAATGGAATCGGAAAATGAACATAAAGAAACCACGGAAGTGAGAATTTTTTGACACCTTCTCTGAGCCAGCCAAAAGGAGTGTTCATAAGAAAGGTAACGACCACAACGAAAATAAGAGATTCCATCTACAGCCTCCGGATATGAAAATGTAACGTAATGATAATTTATCAGGTATTTTTATCTTCTGCAAATTGATAGATTCTGTGGTGCCCGGGGCGGGAATCGAACCCGCACGGCCTTGCGGCCCTGGGATTTTAAGTCCTAACAAGAAAAAGAAAAGAGGAAGTATAAAGAAAATTTGTGTAAAACCAGGTCACAGGAGGTAAGAAAATGGCAAGGAAAAAAGAGAGTGAAAAAGGAAAAGCTCTAAAATTGCTATTTCAAGACTACCTCAAACAAAGGGAAGAAGGCACTCCCGTTACAGTACTCACCCTAATACAGGATATCATCAATGCCTATATGCAAACAGAAAGAGAACTGTATCTCCAGCAACATCCAGAAGATTATGCAAACGGATTTTATAACAGAACCCTGTCACTTACAATGGGACAGTTAAACGTAAAAGTCCCAAGAGTAAGAACAGGAAAATCCTTTAGACCTTCACTTCTACCAGAAAAGTGGAAAAGAGTAGATAAAGATTACGAAAACCTCCTTTTAGCACTACTATCTAACGGATATTCAAGAGCAAAGATCAAGAAAACCCTTGAAAAACTTAAATTGCCTTATTCTGAAGAATCAACTGAAAAACTCGTCAATCTCATTTACGACAAACTTGATGCTTACAAAACTTCTCCCCTATCAGAAGAAATGTTTGCAGTGTTCATAGATGCTTACCATTCAAAATTGAGAGATGATAACGGTAAAATAGTGAACATAAGCCTTTATGTGGCAGTGGGAATAAATATGGAAGGATACAAACAGATTGTAGGATGGTGGGTGAAGAAGGGTAAGGAGAACAAGGGATTCTGGACTGAAGTACTCCAGGATCTTATTTTCCGGGGACTCAGCAAAGTTTTCATTTTTGTAACCGATGACTTTAATGGACTCAAGGAACTCATTGCCAGGTTCTTCCCTCTTTCAGACCATCAGCTATGTCTGGTACACCTCAAGAGGAACTTGAAAAGGACACTTGAGAAGGAGGAATTCAAAGAGGCTAATCGTTTGCTCAGGAGAATTTATGAGAGTGATACAAGAGAAGAAGCATTAAACTACTGGGAGAAACTTCTTGAAGTTGTTAGAAGTATTAATCCTCAATTGGCAGAGAGGTATAGACAAAGAACAGACAATTACTTAGCCTTTGTGCTTTACCCTGAAGATATACGAAAGTTTATTTATACTACGAATCCAGTAGAAAGCGTAAATGCTGGACTTGAAATGATGAGGCTTGAGCTGGGAGGCTATTTTCCTTCTCTTAAAACCCTTGAGGTCAACTTGTTTGTCTAGTTGAGTAATCTTAACGATAGATGGATGAGAAAGCCCATTCCTGCTATTAGAGGTAACCTTTATAGAATCAGACAATTAATGAATGCTAAATTTACAACTGAGGAGGTGGTATAATGTTTACACAATTTTTAGGGTAAGTCTCGAACTCTTCAAACTCTGCTTCTAATGCTTCTTTTAATGTTTGTTGGGTGAGCTTTTTAAGGTCATCCTTAA
>CAJXJV010000202.1 GCA_913055135.1 uncultured Desulfurobacterium sp.
CCTACCTGCCATTCGTTCATCTTTTCACTCCTGGTATTGCAAAGTCACAGAGGAATCTGGAAAGAGGCATAACAATTAATGGTTCTTTCCTATCTGCTTTCAGAACCAGGAAGTCTGCACCGTCAAATTAGGTTATAAACGTTGAAGGTTTTCCTTGCTTTACACTGAATTGAACCAATGCCTTCAACAAAAAGGTCTGCCTTTCCAAAACTTGCAGCTGATCTGACTGCGGAAAAGCCAGCTTTTTCAAAAAGTCTTTTCACTTCCCTTTCAAACCTTATCCCTTTACGCTTTTTATTCACGGTGATCTATCTCCTTAATAGCTCTTCCTCCAGCAAGCATCAGAAACAGGGCAAGAATGAGAGCAACAAAGAACTTTGCAATCTCCGTCATCTCTGTCCCTCACCAGATTTCAATTCTGAATTCGTCATCCACTCCAACAGCTTCAAACTGGATTTCGTTGACTACAATTCCATCCTGAACCGCATTTCCTATGTTCGTGTAGGCAACTTTCGGGAGGGTGATTTTGTATCTGCTTCCTGGCTGGACTACTCCCATTGTTGGATTAGAGCCATCGACTACAATCGGATCGGTTCCGTTGCCGAGATAGACTCCCCAGACATCAAAGGTTGCTCTCTTTTCTGCATCCGGATTGAACTTTCCCTGAACCACTCTTTCCTGAACGGTTACTCCGGCTATCCCGCCCGGAGAGGTGATTGCATTACGCACTTTCAGGTCAAGACCAAAGTCAAGCTCAAAACTTTCACAGGTTACAGGGTAATTGGTTTCTCCGACAAAGATTCCGATGTTTTCACAAACTAAAGGCTCAGGAACAGTTTCCGGAGTCTCTGCCGGGAGATCAGCATCCTGAATGTCAACAAGAAGAGCTGTGAAGGAATAAGTGAGGTAAGGGAGATTACCGCTCTTTATTTCTATCTTTGCATTTCCCTTGCCCTTTTCTCCTATGAACTTTTTCCCTTCGGCGTAGAGTTCAAACTGGACTGTTTCACCTGAAGCTGTGGCTGGTTCTATGATTGTTTTCCCGTTATCAAAAGATACCCTGCACTCGCAGGCTTTCAGGATTTCAAGATTTGTGGCTATTTTGTCTGCTCTTCCAACAAGGGGAAACTCGAACGAGATTTCAATCCACCTGCGGACCACTCTATCAGGCTGGACTTTTGAAATTGTGTTACGGTAGATGTTTCTTCCTGCTTTATCTGTCCTGGGGTTGTAGCTGATATCTTCAGCATCAATTAAAACAAGAGAAGACGTTCCAATTTCCAGAGCTTTTTGTCTGTCAACGAATGGCATTTATACCTCCCGATAGCTGTTGTTGTTGATGTTAATTCCTATCGGGAGGGTTGTCTGTTCACTGTGGCGACCCGTCAGGGTTTGAGCACTTTTCTTGTAATTCCGTTCTGAAGGAAGTCCTCTACAACCCAAAGGACTACTTGCTTTTTCCCAATCTGTGGTGGAGGTATTTTGCTTCTGTCATCAACAAGGACGATTTCTATGTTTACCTGACTGTTAGTTCCCTTTCCTTCAAACTTAACGGGAATGCTTCTACCGTCCGGAAGTGGAACGACAGCTTCCGGGTATTTACCTTCTCCTATTAACCCTAATGTTGGACGGTTAACCACTCCACCGTCGGCAAAAGCCTGGAGAGGAATGAAATGACCAGGGAATATGTCTCCATTAGCAGCGGTTTTTAAATCAAAGCCAAATATCTTTCCTGCAAACCCAACTACTCCTTTTGCTACTCCTTGAGCTGCCATTCCCGCAATTGCACTCTCTACTTCTCTTATGAAAGAGTTAACGTAACTTCCAAGGGATTTCAGTTTCCCTCGCATTGCGTCAAGAACAATGTTTCAAGGCTGTTTTCAAGAGCTTGAAAGGTTTGGGTTGTCCCCTCAAAAATGAGCTGGTTTGTGTCTCCCCACTTTTTTGATAGTTCGTCAAGGGACTGAAAAACTCCTGCTTTCCATTTGCTCGTCTGCTTCAACTTTTCTACAAAGAGCTTTTTCTCCTGTTCGTGAGCTTCTTTTTCTATTTCAAGTTTCTTATGCTCGTATAGCTCCTGTAATTCTGCTGATTCTCCAAGTATTTTCCTCTGTTCTTCATACCATTTTTTTAGTTCCTCAATCTTTTCCTGCTTCCACTTTTCTGGGTGGTATTCCTTTGCAAATTCAAGATACTGCCTTTTGAATTTTGACTGGAATTCTTCTCTTAATTTCTGTATTTCCAACTGGTAAGCTTGTAGGTCAAGTGAATAGTCTGGAGCTGTTGTGAGAAAATTTTCAAAGTTTTGAGAAGCTCCAAAAGAAAAGCGTGATAGAGGTGTTTTGTGAAGGGTTTCATAGAGCTTTTCAGTTAAAGAGACTCCAGGGGTTAAGAGGGAAAAGTTCCCTGATTGTGTTAGGTTCTGGAAGATGTCAAAGGTTGAGGATAGATTAGGACTCTCTATAGGTTGGGGATTGGGTTTGGGAGTAGTCTGAATCTGATTTTTGTCTCTGTCTCTGTCCTTATTCCATATATTGGATGTAAGTTCTTTCTCCTGACTTTTGATAATCTCGTAAAGGAATCCTAAAGATTTGCTGTGGAAGTTCTGAGTTTCTTTTTCTCCTTTTTCTCCTTTCTGCTCGTTTTTTGACATTTCATTAATTAAGGAAGCAAAGAAGGGGTCGTTTTTGTATTTTTCTCTCCAGTTAAAAACTTCTGGATTCAAAGAAGCGAGTTTATTGAGATAGGAATTATTGGCAAATAGGTTATCGACTTTTTTCTTATACCAGGGAGAATAGTAGTCTAATTCTTTCCATGCAGGTGTTTTTGATTCCCAGCCAGGAAGACTTTTGCTTTGTTTTTCAAATTCTACGGCTTTCTGTGCTTGTTCAATAATTTCTCCTAATATTGCTCCAAGAAAGACTCCTTTCCTGCCTAATAGGAAGAGACCTATAACTCCGAATTCTGTTATTTCCTTGTGGCTGTTTACAAAGTCATAGATGGACTTTGAAAATCCATAAACACTGTCTGCTGCTATTATTGCTGTTTCTGCAAAATGGAGAAATTTAAGGGCTATGTCTCTGGAAATTTCGTCAAGTTTTTCCTGGTCTTTGGTTATCTCTGTTAGATGATCCCTTACCTTTTTTAAGCCGTTATTGAGTGTGTGGAAGGTGTCTTTGTAGACAGAGCCTTCTAACATTGAGATAAGGTCAGAAATAGATGAAGTTACTCCTTCCCAGGTGTCTGCAAACTCCTTAGAAGCCTGGACA
>CAJXJV010000203.1 GCA_913055135.1 uncultured Desulfurobacterium sp.
TTGAACGAGTTGCTAACGAGCTTGGAATAAAGGTTAAGGCTGGGATAAGACTCAACATGGATACAGGAATTCATCCTCAATGGACCAGATTTGGCTTTAATCTTGAAAACGGTCAGGCGTGGGATGCTGTAAAGAGAATTGCCTCAGGTGGAAAAATTGAACTTAACGGTCTTCACTGCCACATAGGAACGTTTATCCTGGAACCGAGAGCTTATGAAAACGAAGTCAGAAAAATGGTTGAATTTGCTTACAAAGTTGAAGACGAGTTTGGCTTTAAGATTGAATACATTGACATTGGAGGAGGCTTTCCTTCAAAGAACAGGCTAAAGGGAATCTATCTTCCACCGGATGTTGCGATCCCCTCAATTGATGAGTTTGCAGAAAGAATTTGTAATGCTCTTCTTTCCAGTTTAAGACCTGGAGACTATCCAAAACTCATAATTGAAAGTGGACGGGCTATAGTTGACGAAGCTGGCTATTTGATCACAACCGTTCATGCTGCTAAGAGGATGCCAGATGGAAGGAAAGCTTACGTCCTTGATGCTGGAGTAAACATCCTCTTTACAGCCTTCTGGTACCACTTCAACATAGAAATAGACAGAAACGTTCAGGGACCAACAGAGCCGTGCATTCTCTATGGTCCTCTGTGTATGAACATAGATGTGGTTGACGATTTAGCCTACCTTCCACCCCTTCCAAGGGGAACAAGACTGATCATTTCACCAGTAGGAGCTTACAACGTTACACAGTGGATGCAGTTCATTCGCTACAGACCCGCTGTGGTTTTGATTGGAGAAAACGGAGAAATTGACCTCATCCGTGAGGCTGAAGACCTGTCAGACATTGTTGGAAGAGAAAAACTTCCGGAGAGGCTGAAGTTGCAATGAGTGTCAAAAGGTATGCCTTTCCAATTTTAAAGAGTTACTCTGCAGTTCTGTTTAACTCAAATTTTGTGGGAGGAGCTATTCTCCTCCTGCTTACCTTTATAAATCCAAATCTTGGGATTGGTGGCTTTACGGCGGTAGTTTCAGCTTACATTTTTGCAAGGCTTATCGGTTTTAAAGATGAGTTTTTGCGGCTTGACTACTATATTTACAATCCACTTCTTGTAGGACTTTCTCTTGGTTATCTATTTAAGGTTAACCTCTTAAGCCTTTTCTTCTTTTCAATAGCCGGAATTCTTACCTTCCTGCTTACATACACTCTCTCGAGTCTATTCTCTTACTACCTCAAACTCCCTGTTCTTAGCGTTCCTTTTGTCATAGTAAGTTCTCTTCTTTATTTAGCTTCTTTGAAATTTTCTAACCTTTTTGTAGGCAGTCTCTATCCACACTATCCACACTATCCACACTTTCAAAGTCTAATTTCTGTAAATCTACCTTTAGTGCTTGATGGTTACTTTAAATCGTTGGGTGCTATTTTCTTTATGCCTACTACATTTGAAGGGATTGTCATTTTCCTTCTTCTACTTTCAGTTTCGAGGATTCTCGCTCTTCTTTCAGCAATGGGTTATCTATCTGGAGTTATAACTAAAGCTCTTTTCTCCGGGTCTCTCTATCAGGCTTTCACCGACACTGCTGCTTTTAACTACATTCTCACATCAATGGCAATAGGTGGGGTTTTTCTCATTCCCTCTTTGAGAAGTTACAAGTTTGCCATCATTTCAGCAGTTCTTTCAGTTCCTGTTGTTGAGGGAGCAAAAGTCTTCTGGGAAAGCTATGGACTTCCAGTTTTTGCACTTCCATTTAATGCAACAACACATCTTCTTCTCTACGTTCTCCTTTCGGTAAGTTATTTTTACGTTACAAAGATTTATAAAGGAACACCTGAAAGAACTCTTGACTACTACCTGACGGTTTCTAAAAGGTTTCCCTTCACCGGAAGAGAGATAAACCTTCCTTTCTCCGGAAAATGGACAGTCTGGCAGTCCTTTGATGGAGAGTGGACCCATAAGGGAGCATGGAAGTATGCAGTTGACTTTGTGATAACAGACGAAAAAGGGAAAACCCACAAGAACAATGGTTACTACCTTACAGACTACTATGCCTTTGGGAAACCGGTTCTTTCTCCCGTTGAGGGTCAGGTTGTGGCAGTAGTTAACTCTCTTCCAGATAATCCCCCTGGCCAGGCAGATAGAGAAAATAACTGGGGAAACTACATTCTCATCTATGATAAGAGAGGTTTTTACGTACTCTTGTGCCACTTTAAGCAGAATTCAATAAAGGTAAAAGCTGGAGACTATGTTGTTAAAGGAACTCTTTTAGGACTTTGCGGAAATTCTGGCTATTCTCCTCAACCTCATATCCATGTTCACGTTCAGCTTCTTCCAAATATTGGAGCTCCCACAGTTCCTTTTAGTTTCTCCTCTTACATTTCCGGGAATCTATTCAAGGACGTTGGAACTCCGAAAGAGAAAGAGATAGTTGAACCTGTTTTTCCTGATAAGAGCCTTTACAACAGGTTAAACCTTCTTATAGATCAGAGTATGGAATTTGTGGTAAGAGAAGGAGAAAAAGTAAAAGAGCTAAAAACTGTTGTAAAAATGGCATCGGATGGGACTTTCTACCTGACGGATGGAAGTGCAAAGCTGTACTTTGGAATAAAAAATTCAACTTTCTACTTCTATCATCTGGAAGGGGATCTAAACTCTCCACTAAAGTATATCTTCTTTGCAGTTCCAAAGATTCCTCTTATTTGCAGAGAGAATATTTTCTGGGAAGACTATCTACCATTGATAACAGTTTCTTCTAAGTTGAAAAGGGAAATTTATCTCTTTTTATCCTCTCTTAATCATGATCTTTTTGAGGTAAAAGTAAATAATTATCCAAAGCATTCATAGCAACATTAAAATTTTGTAATCTTCAATGATTCCGTTTTGATAAATCTTTACCAGCAACATAAAAAGTATAGTTTTTTGCTTGATTAAAAGCTAAATAGATTTTTGGAACCTTTATCCAAGTATGAGTCAAATCTAATATTTTCAGTAAAAGCTTAGATTCAAAAGATTTGTCAATAATAGAGTCTATATCATATGTTACGTAAAAATTTGGCACAGCTCCAGTATATACAAAAAATGTAGCATTTAAGTCATACACAGAAGAAAATCAACTTATCAAAGGCCAGATTTTATCTATTGAATCAACAAAAGATATTTGAGGCAAAGTATTATTTAAAAAACAGCCTGGCAAAATATAATAATTTTCTCATAAAGAAAAATAATCACACCTAGAAGGAAGAGAAAGTA
>CAJXJV010000204.1 GCA_913055135.1 uncultured Desulfurobacterium sp.
TCCTTTGGGAGCATTTAATCCGGAGATGAATTTCCTCTTTATAATATTTCCTTTAAGATCTGCTAACGAGATGTAACCATCACCATCTTTCTTATCTGGTGGTGTGTTGCCTATGTTCGAGATATAGAGTTTTCCATTGTAGCACTGGCTACTTTCCGGAGTTTTCAATCCCTGATTGATGTTAAAGAGAAAAGTAAGTGTAAATACAGCAATAATTCCTGCAACTATCCCCATTTCAGCTTCTCTCTTAAGGTTTGATAGTAAGATTTTTGTGGATCTCTGAGTATTAGAAGATCATAGGGTGAACGGGTTATCTCTATAACATCACCTTTACGAAGTTCAATCCCTTCCTGCCCATCGAAAATTACCATAACTGTTTCACTTTCTGTTTTAAGCTTTGCAGATAAACAGACCTTTCCTTCAAGGACGAGAGGTCTTAGAGTTAACGTGTGGGGACAGATGGGAGTCAGAAGCATGGCGCTTAACGTCGGCATCAGGATTGGACCACCGGCAGAGAGAGAATAGGCAGTTGAACCCGTAGGAGTGGCTACTATAACTCCGTCTCCTCTGAATGTAGTGACATATTCTCCATCAGCTTCAACTTCAACCTCTATAATTCTTGCAAGGGTATCCCTCTTTATTGCAACTTCGTTGACACACCTGTAGATTGATATATGTCCGTTTTTGCGAAGGACTTTTACTCTGATAACCGGTCTATTTTCCAGAACAAACTCGCCATTCAGAAGCCTTTCCAGACTTTCTTCAATTTCATCGATCGATATTTCTGTGAGAAACCCTAAGGTTCCAAAGTTTATCCCGAGGAGAGGAACTGGCTTTTTATCGACAAGCTTTGCAACGGTTAAGAAGGTTCCATCTCCTCCAAGAACCAAGATCACATCCACTTTATCGGGTAAAACCAATCTATCAACAACTTTTACATGGGGTTTGCAGCTGTCTCCTGTAAGTTTGCATGTTTCTTCATCCGTAAAAAGCTTTACAGGGTAGTCTCTGAGCTTTTCTACAATTTTCTTTATCCCTTTACCGCTTTCAGGTTTTATGGGATTTGCAATCAATCCAATATTTTTATAGGCGATTCTCTTTCCTTCTGTCATGGCCATCCACCTTTAGAATTTTGCACATCTCGTAGATTCTGGATTCTGTTCTTTCATCGAACTTTGCAGCAAAGCTCTCATCTGTGGATAGGTCAAACCGGAGGTTGGTTGTTATTATCGTTGGTAAACTGTTTACATACCTGTAGTTTACGATTGTTGAGAGAATATCCTTTGCCCAGTCTGTATTTCTCTCTGCTCCAACATCGTCAAGAATGAGAAGTGGAGCTTTCAGAGCAGTCTCTAAAATTTCAGTGCTTGATTCACTGGTTTCAAAGGTGCTTTTAATGTCTATCAGAAGGTTCCTGAAGTCGTAGAAAAGACCTCTCATTCCTTTATAGACTATAACGTTGCGTAGAACTGCTACTGCCAGATGAGTTTTTCCTGTACCGGTGGTCCATACAAAAGGAGACCTCTTTCTACGAAAGGAAAGGAGTAGAAAAACTCTTCACATGCCCGTAGTGCCCTTAGCTGAGTTGCCGTTTCAGGCTGGAAGTTTGAAAATTTGCAGTTTTTGTATCTTGCAGGGATTCCAGATGATTTCAGGTAGGTTGATTTGAAATTTTCAAATTGACATCTGCACCTTAGAGCTTTACGTTCTCCGTTACTATTTCCTATAATCCAGCCACTGCCTCCGCAGATTGGACAGCTCAAGATATACCTCTATAATGTAAGTTAGCTCCTGTTTTAAATTATAGGGATTTTGTGTGGAAAATGCTAAAGTTTTTGAGGATAGTGGATATGGATGTTGTAGAAAAAGTTATTTCAGGAAAGAGGATTTCTGAAGAAGGAGCTCTGAAATTACTTGAGAGTTGTGATCTTGTTACCCTTGGGCAGCTTGCAAATTTTGTTAGAAACAAAAAACATCCAGAAAAGGAAGTTACGTTTGTAATTGATAGAAATATCAATTACACAAATGTCTGTACTTGCAAGTGCCGATTCTGTGCCTTTTACAGAGATAAGGAAGCCGCCGACGCTTATGTTATAGATAGAGAAACTCTGAAGCAGAAAATTCAGGAAACCATTGATCTTGGTGGAACTGCAATTCTCATTCAGGGAGGACTCCATCCAGACCTTGGAATAGAGTTCTATGAGGATATGTTGAGGTTTATAAAGTCAGAATTTCCTCAGATTCACATTCATGGATTTTCAGCTCCTGAGATTGTTCATATATCAAGAGTTTCAAATCTTTCGATTGAAGAGGTAATAAGAAGGCTGAAAGAGGCAGGTCTTGGTTCTATTCCTGGTGGGGGGGCAGAGATATTGACAGATAGAGTAAGAGAGAAGATAGCTCCAAATAAAGCAAAGACAAAAGAGTGGCTTGAAGTTCACAGAATTGCCCACAAGCTGGGTCTCAGGACAACAGCAACCATGATGTTTGGTAGCATAGATACAGATGAGGACATTGTTGAGCACCTGAGAGTTTTGAGGGAGCTCCAGGATGAGACTGGCGGTTTTACAGCTTTCATTCCGTGGAGCTATCAACCTGATAATACGGAATTGGGAAAGGAGGTAAAGGAAAAGGCAAGTGGAGAGAGGTACTTAAGGGTTCTTGCGGTTTCCCGAATTTACCTTGACAACTTTGATAACGTTCAGGCTTCATGGGTAACTCAGGGTGGGAAAATGGCTCAGGTTGCGCTGAAGTTCGGAGCGAACGACTTTGGTTCTTTAATGATTGAGGAAAACGTTGTCGCAGCTGCTGGAGTTAAGTTCAGACTCCCTCTGACAGAGATTATCAGGCTAATAAAAGATGCAGGGTATATACCTGTACAGAGGGATACTCTCTACAGGAAACTTATGTTCTATTAGAATTCTTGTTACTCTGTCCTGCTTTCTCTTTTCCCGAGATAGTATACTGCTTCAAAACCAACAATCATCAGCAGGATAAGGAAAATAATCACAATTGGACCAATCCAGCTATCATTCATAGTTGACTCCTTAAAACATCCAACTCTATCTTCAATCTATCAAGTTTCCTGTAGTTCAGCAACAATTCAAAAAGCAAGAAAACGAATCCTGCTGCTCCAGCGATTATCCATCTATCAATTGTTCCCTGGTTTTTATAGAAAATGCTGGTATTCCTCTTCAAAAACTGTTAAAAGTTCCCCCTTTTCTAAAGGGGGTTAGGGGG
>CAJXJV010000205.1 GCA_913055135.1 uncultured Desulfurobacterium sp.
AGATCTACACTCTTTCCCTACACGACGCTCTTCCGATCTGCAGTTTCCTCGAGAGAAGTCCCTTCAGGCATATCGACCACAACCTGAAATTCACTCTTGTTATCAAAAGGCAAAAGCTTAACAACTACAGCCTTTGTGTAGAACATAAAAACAGAACCACCCATGAGAAGAAGAACTCCAAAGAGAAAAGCCCATCTTTTAACTGCAGAATTTAGAAGTGGTCTAACGATCCTGTTATAAATCCTGTAAGTAGGGGTCTTTTCTAATTCAAACTTTTCCTCTTCTTTCTCTGCTTCTTTTCTGAGAAGGTAATAAGCTGCCCACGGAGATATAACAAAGGCAACTATTAGTGAAAAGAACATTGCAATTGAAGCGTTAACTGGGATTGGTCTCATGTATGGTCCCATGAGACCGCTAACAAATGCCATTGGAAGGAGGGCAGCAATAACTGTAAAGGTTGCAAGAATTGTAGGGTTACCAACTTCTGCTACGGCATAGATTGCAGCCTGGAGTGGTGGCATCTGCTTAAGCTTTAAATGTCTATGGATGTTCTCAACAACAACAATGGCATCGTCAACCAAAAGACCAAGGGTGAAGATAAGGGCAAAGAGAGTAACTCTGTTTAGTGTGTATCCCGTTAACAGATCAACAAAGAGCGTTAGTGCAAGGGTTGTTGGAATGGCAATCGATACAACGAAAGCCTCTTTTATACCAAGGGTAAGTCCTATAAAGATAACGACTGCGAAAATGGCAACTCCGAGGTGGAACATAAGTTCATCAAACTTATCCTGAGCAGTTTTACCGTAATTTCTCGTGACTGTAACATGAACGTCTGAAGGAAGAATGTTGGATTTAATCTCCTCAAACTTCTCTAAGATCTCTTCTGCTACAGTAACTGCATTTGTTCCTTTCTTTTTGGCAATAGCAACGGTTACTGCTGGAAATTGGTTGCCATGTTCTTTTATGAAATCCTTACTAACTCCTTGCTTTTCTGCATGGGGTCCAAATCCGATGAAAACGTAGTTTTCAGGGTCAATTGGAGCGTCAACAACTTCCGCAACGTCTTTAAGGTAAACGGGCTTTCCATTGTAAACTGCTACAACTATGTTTTTCAGGTCGTCTATGGTTTTTATAAACTCTCCTGCTTCTACAGAAAACTCTGTATTATTTTCAACAATATTCCCCGCGGGAAGCTTTAGGTTTGCAGACCTTATCGCCTGAACTACCTGAAGGAGAGAGAGATGGTAGTTTTTAAGCTTATCTCTATCTATTAAAACCTTGTATCTTCTTGTATCTCCACCAATTATCCATGTTTTTGAAACGTCCTCCACCTGTTTAAGCTGGAGGCAGAGCTCCCTTGCCATCTGTCTGAGTTCATAAGGAGTTTTTTTATCACTCCAGAGAGTTAGAGAGACAATCGGAACATCGTTTATATCCATAGGTTTAACCAGTGGTTGCATTGCCCCCGGCGGAAGCCTGTCCATATTTGACATCAATTTGTTATAAAGTCTAACAAGAGCATCTTCCATATTCTCGCCAACTTTAAACCTTGCAATAATGAGAGACATTCCTGGCTTGGATATGGAATAGACGTAATCCATTCCCTTTATTTCCCAGATGAGTTTCTCAAATTCTGTAGATACCTTTCTCTCCACTTCCTTAGCAGAAGCTCCTGGGTAGGGAATGAAGATGTCAACCATTGGAACAACTATCTGAGGTTCTTCTTCCTTAGGAGTTAAAACAATAGCTGCAAGTCCTATAAGAATTGAAGCCAAGAGGAATAGAGGTGTTAGCTTCGAAGTTATGAACTTCCTGGTTATATTTCCTGCTATTCCAAGATCAATGTTTTTCATTTTTTACCCCTCTACTCTTGCTCCGTCGCAGAGTTTATTGATGCCAGAAATAGCAATCCTTTCTCCTTTGTGGAGTCCGGAGAGAACCACAACTTTGTCCCCGATTTTTTCTCCTGTTTTAATAACTCTGAGATTGGCAATACCATCCTTAACCACAAAGACGTATTCAATTGCTCCAACCCTGTAAATAGCAGAGGTTGGAATTACCAGTTCTTCCTCAGTTTTTATAGGAATTTCAACAATTGCATAAGCTCCTGGAATAGCATCAGTAGAGCCTATTTCAACTTCTATTCCAAACTTATGAGAAAGTGGATCAGCGCTTCTATCAACCTCTGTCACTTTTCCACTGAACTCTTTGCCACCGATCTTTACCTTCAAAATATCTCCAGTTTTAATCTTTTCAGCGTAAGAGTTATCTATGAATGCACGAACTTTTAAAGGATAGGATCCCACTTGAAATACAGGTGTTTGCGGGGTAACCAGGTTGCCTTTATCAATTAACTTCTGAAGAACAACACCGTTTACTGGAGATTTAAGATAGGTATATGAAAGGTAGGCAGAAGCTTTTGCCAGGTCAGCCTTTACCTGCTCTCTTTTCGCCAAAAGCCCGTTCTTCCTTTCAATGAGCTGTGCTTCTTTTGCTTCAACCGCTTTCAGGTTTGCTCTTGCAGCCTTAAACCTCGTTTTCACCTCATCAAACTGTTGCTTTGAAACAGCATCAGCATCGTAGAGTTTCTGAAATCTTTCGTAGGTTCTTTTTGCAAATTCGTAATTAGCCTTTGCTGCCAATTTTAAGGCCTTAACCTCTTCCATAGCCTTCTCAATCTCTTTTAAGGCAGCATCTATCTCTTTCAGACCTGCTTTTGCTTTCTCAACATCGGGTCTGATGTCAGAACTCTCAATTACAGCAAGGATTTCTCCTTTTTTCACTTTATCACCGGCTTTTACCTTTATCTCTTTCAGGTAGCCGACAACTTTTGGAGAAATCATTATCTGCTTGTCGGGAATCACCGTTCCTGAAAAGGAGTCTTTCTTTTCCAGTTTAAGCGTTTCAACGGTAGAAACTCTTACCCCCTGGACTGTTTTAATTTCCACAGGCTGGATTTTTTCTTCTTCTTTACCGCATGAAACAGTGAGGGTAAGTACTGTCATGGCCAAGATCAACTTTCTTACCATTTTGCTACCTCTCTATCCCGGTTATGGTAGGAATCATTATCTTATTAGAATTTATTACCATGTCAAGTATCAGATGAACTTTAACTGTCTCCTTCACCTTTATGTAAAGGTTTAATTTTGCTAAAACAACATGATACTATCATAAGCCTTGTTCCCCAGGAAAGGTTTCCCTTTTAAAACTCTTAATGTAAATCCTCATATTTGAAC
>CAJXJV010000206.1 GCA_913055135.1 uncultured Desulfurobacterium sp.
ACGGCGCAAAATTTTCCATAGCTATATACGTCCTTGCCCTGCTTGCGGAGTTCTTCTATGTAGTCTTTTACTGTTTTATCTCCCTTAGCTTCTTCTAAGCGTTTAACTATTTTTTCTTTCCAAAGCACGTTGTCCTCCGTCAGGAGCGATAGGGAAGAGAATCCCTACCTGCAAACATCTAC
Organism: uncultured Desulfurobacterium sp.; assembly: GCA_913055135.1. Classification (GTDB taxonomy): domain Bacteria; phylum Aquificota; class Aquificia; order Desulfurobacteriales; family Desulfurobacteriaceae; genus Desulfurobacterium. Next base: position 183 of record CAJXJV010000206.1, read on the forward strand.
TTTGTCCAACCTTACCAGCTTCCCGTTTTGGAGTACTCTTACTTCGACTTTGCAGAAGTGTTCGTCTCTCAGAGCATTTCCAATAAGTTAGTAATCATTAATCTCCATTGAAAATTTACCATAATCTGCTGCTTGTTTTGCTACTGCTTCTTCTGCTTTCTCCACTTCTGGCGGCACAGGTAGGTTAAGTTCTGAATTACCAAGAGGAACAGGTTTTCCATTACAGATTTTGTAGTTATACACGTCGACACTACCTGCATTGTTAACTACAACACTAACGAGTTCACAACTCAGGGAATCTTCTCCATTGTAAAGTGCTTTGTATAAAACGGTTCCTTTTTGCCTCACAAGATCCATTTTCTCATTTGCTGCCTGAACCGCAAACAGCTTTGTGAACAGTCCGCCGACCAGCAGAGGACTTTGGGGTATTTGAAACGTTAACTCCTCATCTTCTGACGTCCTGGGCGAAAGATTACTATTGCCAGCTTGCAGGAAAAATTCATACTGGAACTGGTTGTTTACAAAACCGTATGGTTTAACTTCCATTACGAATGGTTGGTTACTTCCTAAGCACGTATAAAAACCCTTGAGAGGGTATTTCATGACTTTTCTTCCAGCTCCATCGTAAGTTTCGTAGGGATATCCATAAAGCCCATCCTTTTCTGCCAGTTCGCTGAACCACACTTCAAGAGGTTTCCCGTCTTTCTGGAGCTCCCCTCCGTGGAGTTGACAGTATTCCACTGCATGCCAGAGAAAGCCAATCCTATAAACCATATCCTTGGGAACGCTGAAAGGCATAGGATTGTCTGCTCCTAATCTTGCTTTCCACCTCTGAGGTCCAAGCTTTAAATAGCCAACTATGTAATTTTCCTTCCTTTCTCTCTCCATAAACTCAGAAAGGTTAAGCTTTGGAAAGAGCTCTACGTCTTTGCTGTAAAATCCAAAGTCAGTTTTTACGATAGGTTCTGGCTTATGTTTTACTACAAGGATAGCTTCGTAGATGGTACCCAGCACACTACTTGAATCCCAGGCTCTACCTTTGATGTGCTCTACCTGAAATGGATAAGTTCCGCCTTCGCATCTAAAGGTCTTACCAGGTCCAAAATAACGGAACTTTGCACTGTTATTCTCTACCGAGGAATAAGAAACTCTCTCCATGCCTTTCCCTGAAATGAACTCTCCTCCGTGAGCTTTACAGAAGCTGTAGAGCTCAGGGATGTAATTCCAGACTGCATCAACTCCCGAATCAAGCTCTCTGGCAGCAATAACCGTAAGGTCATTACCTACTGTTGTAAACCTATCATAACCAAGAGCTTTCAAATAATTTCTGATGCTGTTACCTTGTCTTATCTTACTCAGTTCCTCGTTTGAAACTTCAGGGGTGGGTTTACCGCCTTTTGGTAAAGCTTTAATTTCTTTGACTATTTCACTGGTACAGGAAAAGAGAAGTATTGCGGTAGCTAATACTAAGAGCTTCTTCACGGTTCTCTTCCCCTCTTTGATTTCTCTTTAGCGGTTTTTATAAGCAGTTTGAACTCTTTCTGGAAGATGTCTCTTTCTTCATTGGTAAAAATATATCTCCCAACGGTTGAGATTCCCTTAAGAAGACTCTTAGCCTCTATAAGGACGTTGTTGAAGAAACATGCACTTTCTCCCGGTGATTCTAAACGTTTCCACAAAGAACGGAGACGCTCCTGCACAGATAGTCTGATAACTTCAACAGCAGAAGGTTCAAGTTTAAGGAGTATAAAGCACGGGGGAGCGCCAGTGGAAAGATTCATGCTTTCAACTGTTTTCATAAAGTCCCGCAGTTTTTCAGAATCCTCTAAAAGGTAGAAGTCTCCCCTTTCAGGTCTCAGTGGAAGCATTCCAAGCTTTTTAAAATAGTAATTTGTAACTTCGGTAATCTTTTCTGTCACTACAAAGTTCAGCGTTCTCTGGTATAAGTTTTGAATGTCCTCAAACAGCTTATTGACTGCTCTGGACTCTTCAGATTTTAAGTCCCTTTCTTTTTGCAGTAACAGTTCGCCTTCAATAAGTACTGCTCTGCCTATTCTTTTTCCTCCAGCATAGATAGCGTAACCAATGTCCTTGTTTCCCATAAAGGTAACTTTTCCCAATGGCCTGTATTCTCTGTTTAGTAGTTTTCTTCCCCTTACTATCCTGAAAGCTGCTTCTGGACTGTAGGGTTTTGTTTTAATGTCAAACCTTTCTTCTAAGATTTTAAGAAGCTTTAGATCTGCCAGGTAATTCTTAAAATTTTTGGCTACCAATATGGTTTTGTCTTGAGCTACTGAGAAGTCCATTCCTTTACCTCTCTTTTCAATAAAATACTTCTGTAAAACAGGATTGCAAGTGTTTTCGTAAAAGTCGACATATAATTAGCATTAGTTTGACTCACTTGGGGGGTGAGGTGCCTAATGGATTGACCTCTGACATAAAGAAGTTCATAGACCGATTAACGTGTTTAGAAACAGAGAGGGAACTGATTTTGAAAGAAACACTGGTATTTATTGATTCCTTAAGAAAGGACAAACAGTTCAGCTGTGAAGAGATCATAAAGACTGCAAAGCAAAAAGCTTTTGAAGTAGCTAATGAGTTGATAGGAAAAACAGTTAAGTTTTAATTTCTCTTTCTCTTCTCTTGAAAGCTCTTCTGAAGACCTCTTCCCAGTCGGCTCCAACTGCGCAGAGAGCGTCTATGAGGAGTCCTATCTCTACTCGCCGGTTATAGTTATCAAGCCACTTAAAGACTCTGTCGTAGTCAGAACGGGACCATCCTTCTTCATCACATAGGATGCGAATAACGTTGTGCTTGGCGAATTCTTTCTTTATTTCCTCTTTGAGAAGTTCTTCCAGCCGAAGGCTTTCTGGTCTGATCCGCCTGCCTACTCTCTTTTCTCTGTTGCTCTTCAATTTTTGTCTCCTGAAATGGTTTGATTAATTTTATACAACATAAACTCTAAAAAGGAAACAGCTCGTTCAGGAGATGATGTTGCTTAGGTTTTTTAGGTTGTTTGTTGGTTGGGGTTTCT
>CAJXJV010000207.1 GCA_913055135.1 uncultured Desulfurobacterium sp.
ATCAGCTGTCTAATTGTAGAAGTTTAAAATCCAATCTCCTTATGTGCGGAGGGTTAATAATAGATCTTAATAAAGGGGAAGTCCTTCAGAATAGAAGGTCTATTCCTCTCAAAGAGCTGGTAATCAAAATTGGAAACAGGTTGATGGAAAAGGAGTATCACTCAAAGGGACTTTATTTTGAAATAGTGAAGGAAGACAGGAAAAATTATCTGTTTCTTATGGCTGAGCAACCGTATAGATCAATGTTCAATCAGATGTATATTTTGAGGAATTTTGATACAGGATATTTTGAACTTGTATATAATGATTTTCCGACGATGGTGCTTTATAGAGTAAGAAATGAGTGATGAGTAACAGGTAACGAGTGACGTGTGAGGGATTGATATGGTTTTTACTGTTAGAAGTTTTGCAGTGGTGGGGGTTGATGGGGTTGAAGTAAAAGTTGAAGTGGATGCCGGGAGGGGATTGCCAGGAACAGTAATTGTTGGGCTTCCTGATTCTGCCGTTAAGGAAAGTAAAGAAAGAGTTAAAGCAGCAATTATTAACTCAGGCTATCCTTTTCCGGCAAAGAAAATAGTTGTAAACCTTGCACCTGCGGACGTTAGAAAGGAAGGAACTCTTTACGATCTTCCTATAGCTATAGGGATTCTTGGTTCTGCTGGAATGGTTTTTCCGGAGAAATTAAACGATTACATAGTGGCAGGAGAACTGGGATTAAAAGGAGAGGTTGGAAGAGTAAAAGGAGTTTTATCTGCTGCAATTTTAGCGAAAGAAAAAGGTTTTAAAGGAATTATTGTTCCGGAGGGTAATGTTGAAGAGGCTACTCTAATAGACGGAATTGAAGTAATTCCTGTAAGAAATTTAGTTGAAGTGGTTTCTTTCTTAAATGGAGACCTTAAAATAGAACCTGCGGAGAAGAAGGAAATTGATACAAAGTATGAGTTTGAAGTTGATATGTCTGATATCGTTGGGCAATACCAGGCAAAGAGAGCTCTCGAAATAGCAGCAGCCGGCCATCACAACCTTTTTATGATAGGTCCACCGGGTTCTGGAAAGACGATGCTCGCAAGAAGACTTCCTACGATTATGCCTCCAATGTGTGAGGAAGAGATAGTGGAAACAACAAAGGTCTATAGTGTTGCAGGACTTTTCTCTGAAATTCCTGTAGTAAAGAGACCGTTTAGAGCTCCTCACTCAGGGGCATCTGAGGTTGCTCTTATAGGTGGGGGAGCTTCTCTGAAGCCGGGAGAGGTAAGTTTATCCCATAACGGCGTTTTATTCCTTGATGAAATGGCAGAGTTTAAACGTTCGGCGCTGGAGGCTTTAAGACAACCCTTAGAAGATGGTTTTGTAACCATTTCGAGAGCTTCAGGAACTGTTACTTTTCCTGCGAACTTTTCCCTTGTGGCAGCTTCTAATCCCTGTCCCTGTGGTTTCAGGGGATTTGAAGACGAAAACCATTACTGCAAATGCTCTCCCTCCCAGGTAAAAAAGTACCTTGGAAAAATATCAGGACCTATAATGGATAGAATTGACATTCATATTACAGTTCCAGCTGTGAAACCAGAGGACCTAAAAAATAGGAAAAGTGGAGAAACTTCGGAAAAAATAAGAGAAAGGGTTATAGAAGCTCATGAAATCCAGAAGAAACGCTTTAAAAATCTCAGGATAAACTTCAATTCCCAGATGGGAAGAAAAGAAATCTTAAAATTTTGCAAATTGGAAGAGGGAGCAGAAGAGTTGCTCAACAGTGCTGTAAAAACTCTTGGACTATCTGCAAGAGCTTACAGCAGAGTTCTTAAGCTCTCAAGAACCATTGCAGATTTATCTGGAAGTGATTTGATTACAAGAGTTCACATAGCAGAGGCATTGAGTTACAGACCTGTGGAGAATATTTTTTAGTGAGAGATGCGAGACGAGAGACGCGAAACGCGAAATGAGAGACGCGTAACGAGAGATGATGAGGAACTATTTATACGTCACGCATTACGCATTTCGCATTACGCATTTCGTACCGCGGAGGTGGTATGAAAAGATTGTTAGTGATGATATTTTTAGTTGCTCTTACTTGCAGTAGTGCTTTTGCCGGGACCGGATGGTTTCGGATAGAAAAAGGACATTTTCTTTACTTTAAGCCTTTTGTTGATGTCAAAAACTCAAAAGATAAGATGGTGCTTTTCATTACCAGTGAAGGAAAAATTTATAGGGGGAAATGCAGAGAAAAAACAATAAAAGATACCTGTTCGGTGACACCGGGGAAGAGATTTCCAGATAATACTGAAAGTATTCGTTATATAATCCTGAAACTTAAAAAGTTCTATGCACCTGAGATCGAGAAAACAGGAGTGATAGATAATTTGAATGTCAGGAATAGGTATTAGAGTAAGGAGGTAAATTTTGGAAAGAGAAAGACAGGTTGGTTATCCGCCTTACTATGAGGAGGACGAGATAGACCTCTATGAGTTATGGTTAACCCTCAAGAAAAGAAAGAGAATAGTTTTAGGAATTACAGGACTGTTTACTGCGGTGGCTCTGATTCTCTGCTTTATACTGCCTCCTGTTTATAGAACAGAAACTTCCTTAATGCCTATGGGAGGAAAGGAAGGGAGGGGGCTTTCTTCTCTGCTTGCTTCACTCCCGGTATCCCTTCCTATTAGCCAGTCGGGTCTAACAGTTGAGGCTGTTCTCAGGAGCAGGACACTCAGGGAAAGAATTGTTAAGGATCTCGATCTTCTTCCTGAACTCTTTCCTGATAAATGGGATAAGGAGAATAAGATGTGGATCCTAAAGGGGGAAAACGATAAGCCACCAACAATATTAGACGGTGCCAATGTATTGGAAAATTTAATTTCTGTTTCAACTGATAAAAAAACGGGAGTTATTATTTTGTCGGTTGAGTTCAAAGAAAATCCTGAGATTGCCTATAAAATAGCAGAAACCGCTTTAAAAGAGGCTAATAACATACTTAACGAAAAGGCATTTACCCTTGCTAAGAAATATAGAATATATGTTGGAAAACAGCTTGCTATTGCAAGGGAAAAACTACTTGAGGTTGAGAGGATCCATGAAGAATTCATCAAAGGAAAAATCAAGAAAGTGCCCCTTGTATTTGGAAAAGATGCTCTTGAATACGGGAAGCTCAGAGGAGAGCTAATTGCTAAGGAGAAAAAGCTTGAGATTCTAAATCAACACGGGGAAATAAATCCTGAA
>CAJXJV010000208.1 GCA_913055135.1 uncultured Desulfurobacterium sp.
GGTGAACGGGAAGTCCGGTGAAAGTCCGGCGCTGTCCCCGCAACCGTGAGCAGGGAACAAATAATGGGTTTTAACCACTGGAGAGTGTGGGTGAAAAGCTCCCTCTCCGGGAAGGTTAAAGCCTGTTTAACCCTGCAAGCCGGGAGACCGGCCTGCGCGAGAACGTCTTTTGCCCTGCGGGGGTTCAGGGCAAGGAGGAAGAGTGAGAGTTTTCTTTGTTATCGTAGGGATTCTTTTTACTTTTTTACAGGCTTACTCTTACGATAGGGTTGTTTCTCTATCTCCGGCAATAACAGAGATTATCTATTACGTTGGGGCTGGTGATAAGTTAATAGGTGTTACCGTTTTCTGTGATCATCCTGAAGATGTCAGAAAGAAAATAAAGGTTGGGGGTATTGTAAATCCCGACCTGGAAAAAATTTACTCTCTTCATCCTGATCTTGTAATAGCCTCAAACCTTACTCCTGAAAAAGTTCTTAAGAAACTGAAAAGTCTTGGAATTGAAGTTCTTGTTTTAAGGTTTGTTTCCTTGGAAGATGTTGAAAATGCCATAAGAGTTATTGGTGATCTCCTTTCCAGTAATGGGGAAAAGAAGAAAAAAGAGTTTGAAATTGCTTTAAAGCATGAGGCAAAAAAGCTTTCACTTTGTCTGGATAAGAAAAAACTACTTGTAATTATTTCCTACCAGCCGCTTTATGTAGCTGGTAGTAAAAGTTTTATTGGAGAGGCTTTCAGCCTGAGTGGAGCAAATGTCATTCCTGATGTCTCGTTTGGGGTTGTATCAAATGAGTTTGTTGTTATGAATAAGCCAGATCTGGTGATTTTATCTCTTAAGGGAGAAAAACTTAAAGGTGCACGGGAATTTCTAAAAAAGTTTTCCATAAAGAGTGTTTCTGTTACGCCTGATAATCTGTTTCATCCGGGTCCCAGAATTCTGATCGGTCTCAGAGAAGTGGAGGATAAGGTTTGCAGAAAATAGTTAAATGGATGATTGTCATAATCGTTGTCCTGGGGAGTTTTTTCTTTTCTCTTTTCTGGGAACTTCCAGAATTTAACAGAACGATTTTGCTTGATATAAGACTCCCAGAACTCCTTTTATCCTTTGCCGTCGGAGGGCTCCTTGGAGTGGGAGGGGGGATTTTCCAGGGAGTCTTCCGAAACCCTCTGGCAGATCCTTATATCTTAGGGGTTTCTGCTGGAGGGGCTTTAGGTGCAACAATTGGAGCCTGGAAGGGAATAAGTATTGAGCTTGGAGCTCTGACCGGAGGGCTTTTCACGGTTCTGCTCATCTTTATAGCAGCTCTTTTCCTGAAAGAAAACCTTAAGATTCTCCTTTTTGGAGTGGGAATCAACGCTTTTTTTTCAGCACTTATACTTTTTTTCTTTGCAGTGATTCCGTTCTATTCTGTTCAGGATGCTCTCTTTTTTTCTCTTGGTTACATTCCATCACTTGAACTCTCAACAGCTGCTGGGTATCTACTGATTTCGCTGCTTTCTCTTTTAATCTTCCTGCCGGTTGCTTTCCGTCTTGACGCCTTAAGTCTTGGGGATGAGCTCTCCTATTTTTCCGGTATTTCTCCTGAGAGAGAAAAGATTCTCTACATTGTGGTCATTTCTGCCTTCGTTTCTGTGTTTGTTGCAAAAACTGGAATAATCGGTTTTGTTGGAATTGTAGTTCCTCATGCTGTCAGGTTTTTAGGATTTAGAATCCAGAGGGAACTTTTGCCTCTTTCCTTTATCCTTGGAGGAAGCATCCTTGTTTTTTCTCAAGGACTGGCGAAGAACGTTCTTTCACCGATAGTTCTACCTGTTGGGGTGATTACCTCCATTATTGGTGTTCCAGCTTTTCTTTACATCATTTGGAGGTATTCCATTGTTAGAGGTTAAGAATCTTTTTTATAGAGGAATTCTAAAGGATATTTCTTTTAGAGTAGAGAGAGGATCAGTTGTAGGTCTTGCAGGTAAAAATGGTTCGGGAAAAACAACTCTTCTCAAGTGTATTGGTGGATTTTTGAACTATTCTGGCTTTGTACTTCTGGATGGTGAAGATCTGAAAAAGTTGTCCAGCAGGAAAAGAGTTTTAAAAGTCAACTATCTCCCACAGATACTGGAAATTTCCTTTCCTTATACAGTTTTTGAATTTTTACTATCTTCATTGGTTCCATTAAAGGGATTTTTCCCTTCTTTGGCTGATGAGGATATCGAAAAGGTTGAGTTTTATTTAGAAAAACTGAATATCTACCATTTGAAAGATCGAATTTTCTCTACTCTCAGTGGTGGAGAGAGGGTAAAGGTTCTCATAGCAAGGCTCCTTCTTGTCGATCCTGATGTTTATCTATTTGATGAACCTGGAGCTTTCTTAGATGTTGAGGTTCTTCCATTTCTGGCAGAGATAGTAAAGGAGTTGAAAGAGAGAGAGAAGATTGTGATTATCACCGCTCATGATCTCAACTTCCTCCTTGATGTTGCAGATCAATTTGTAGGTTTGAAAAATGGAAAGCTTTTCTTTTCTGGTGGAAAGGAGGAGTTTCTTGAGAATGTTGAACTTCTCTTTGACACAAAGCTAAGGATTCTGAGATCTCAAAATGAAATTTTCATAAAACCATACACAGGAGGTAAAGGGTGAGAAAAAAGCTGCTTGTCCTTTCTCTACTTCTGGTTTCTGGAGCTTCTGCTGAGGAAGTACCGGAAGTACAGGTAACGGCTACAAGGGTAGAAGTTCCTGTTGAGCATGTTGGTGATGATGTTGACATTATTACTCAAGAAGAGATTAAAAAGTATGGATTTACAAGCATTGCTGATGTCTTGAGGTATGTTGCGGGAGTGCACGTTAGCCCGGCAGGTGGACCAGGACAATCTCCATACAGCGTTTACATGCTGGGGCTTCCGACAAAGTACATTCTGGTTATGATTGATGGGGTACCAATAAATGATCCAAGTGATCCAGATACACAAGCAGAATTATCATATATCGATCTTAATAATGTTGAAAGAATAGAAGTTCTTAAAGGAGCTCAGGGAGCCCTTTACGGTTCTGAGGCAATTGCTGGGGTAATTAACATTATTACTAAAAAACCTAAGGAAAATGAGTTTAAGTTTGGATTTGAAGGTGGAAAGTATAAAACATTTAAAGAAAACCTTTACTCTGCTTTAAAGTTTAAAGATGGTTACTTGTCGTTTTCAGC
>CAJXJV010000209.1 GCA_913055135.1 uncultured Desulfurobacterium sp.
AAAAGCTCCGCTAGAACTCGTGTTAGCTTTGAAACAGGGATTTATCAACTTGGAGGTCAAGGTCTTTTTCTTTCAAGCCGAGATATTCAATTAGGTCGAGGAGAACCAGTTTCTGATACTGCTCAAGTAATTAGTTCCATGGTAAATATGCTCATGGTTAGAACCTTTGAACATGCTAAAATTGAAGAATTTGCTAAATTCTCAAGAGTTCCTGTTATTAACGGATTAACAGATTTATGCCACCCCTTACAAATTCTTGCAGATTATTTAACAATTCTTGAGAATGGTATCGAAGATCCTACAATTGCTTATGTTGGCGATGGAAATAACATGGCAAATAGCTGGATTCTTTTTGCAAAAAAAATGGGTATTGAACTTCGAATTGCAACTCCAAAAGGTTATGAACCTAATTCTGAAATTCTTAAACTTGTAGAAAATAATGCAAATATTAAAATTCTTAATTCACCAAAAGAAGCTGTTAAAGATGCTGATGTTGTTACAACAGATACTTGGATTTCTATGGGGCAAGAAGCTGAAAAAGAAAAACGAATTAAAGATTTTCAAGGTTTTAAGGTTGATTCTGATTTAATGCAACTTGCAAAACCAACTGCTATTTTTCTTCATTGTTTACCTGCTTATCGGGGTTATGAAGTTTCTGATGAGGTCTTTTATAGGTTGAGGCGTGATATAAGACGTTGGATAAGGAGTAAGGGTTATGATTTTAGAATTCGTTCTCAAAATGGTGTTAGGGTGTTTTATATTAATAATATAAAGGCATTTGAGAGGTTGTTGGAATATTATGGTGTTGAGTTAAATGTAGAGGAGTTTGATTATGGGGTATGTTAGTAATTTGTTGCTTAATGAGATAAAGGGTTTTCTTGATAATTATTCTAATGAGGTTAAGGCTTTGAGGGAGGATTTGAAGCGTTTGTATGATAAGAAACTTCGTGGTAATTGGGGTAAACCTGAAGTTTGGGCTGTAAAGCTTGCTTATAACCAAGTTAATAATTCTCTTGAGAAGTTTAAGTTTGCATATCTTGGGCATTATGGTAATTTGCCTGAGGATGTGATGGAGAAGTTGAAGGTTGCTATTGATGAGCTTGAAGATGTTAGTCGTTATATGATTAAGCATTTTAAGGATGATATTGTTAGTGTTGATGACAATCTTACTTTGGATGATATTCTTCCTTTTCTGTTACGTTATTCTTCCTGAGTGGGATTTTTCTATTGGTTGAAATGGTTTAGCTTTCTCTCTTTATTTCCTTACCAATTTTTGTTGTCTTCTTTCTGTTGATGGTTTTCTTTTTTTGCTTGTTTTCCCTTTCTTTCTCTCCTGGAGTTGGTAGTGTATGATTTTCTTTTTCTCTTTCCCTGCGACGGGTTCCCTGGAGTTTCGGGATTTCTGGGTTTTTTCGTTTTTCCGTTTCTTTCTCTTTTTTTTCTGTGTTTTCTCTGTTTCTTTTGTTTTTTTCTCCCGAAACTCCAGGGTGTCGCAGGTCAGCAGGGGGTATGGGGGACGGCTGAGGAGTCCCCCACAGCTGGCGGATGCCAGCTTAAAAAGAGCGACGGATGTCGCTCAAACTAATGAAAAAAGCTGTTTTCATATACAAAAACAGCTTGAACCTTTTTTCTTCTTCTTGAGTTTTTCTTTCCTCCTATATCCTATATATAGGGCTTGTTATTTGTTCCAAATTTCGCCGCCTTGTCTCTCAATGTCTCCAGAGGTCTCTTTTTCCAGGATGTTTATATGGTCCAGCAATAAGGATTTCTAACTTTTATTTGAATGGTAATAAGGATTTTTAACCTTTATCTGAACGGTAATAAGGACTTTCGACTTTCATTTGAATTATTGATATATCTCTCTTCTTCCTGTTTTTCTGTCTCCTAATACTTCCTTGACTAATTTCCTCACTCAGAGACGGAATATGTTGATGAGAGATAGGATTTCTTCTTACATCCGAACAACCAAGAGACAACCAAGGTAACAACCGAATTCAACTGATAGTTAGGTAAAAGGAGAGCTCTCTTCTAATTCAATAGTTTCAACTCTTTCCTGGAGATGTTCAATTAGGTTTTCCAACTTCTTCCTGATTACTTCAGAGCTCCCGTATATAGTTAGCTTATCCTTTTTCTTTAGTCCACAAATGACTATCTTATAGACTCCTGTTTTATGGTCCTTATTGATGTATGTTCTGAAGCTGTAATATCTTGGCTCTATGTCGCCATATCTCTTTTTAAGGTCTATAATATCAATAAGCTGAAAAGCCACTTCTTCCTCCCTATATATTTGTTCTCGGCTGTTTTATTGGTTGTCTCTTGGCTGTTTGGTTGTTGTGTCTCCTTCCTTATGTAGTCTTGCTATCGAATAGGGTAGGTTGTTTTATCCTTATCTCTATTTCTGTGTTTCTCCTTGCTTTTTCCATTTTTCCTTTTACCGCTACATAGGGTTTTAGGATATATCTGTATCTTCCTACTCTGTATATAACTCCCTTTTCGATTAGGATATTGAGCCAACGATAGTATGTATCTTTGGAGATTTTTAGTCTCTTCATGGCGTATTCTGGAATAACAGTCATTATGAGGGTTTCGTAGTTGAGGCATTCTTCCAGCATATAGAACAGTAGTCTTATGGATTTTCCGGCTATGTCCTTATCCTCTACGATATCTTTTAGGAAAGTTACAAAAACTTTTACATATCCTTTGTCCAGTTTGTAGGGTTTCTTACCTACTATGAGAACTTCATCCTCAATTATCTCTCCTGTTTCCTTGTCTATTAGTGCATATCTTCCCATGGTTGTTCTCCTTCTGACTTTTAGTGTAAAAAATTACACAGTTAGCATGTATATTATATGACTAATGGTCAGATTATATCAATATGTAAAGTCAGATTCAATACATACTGAAAGTCCGAAAAATCTGACTGATTGTCCGAAAAATCTGACTAGCGATTATTAACTTTCAAGGGCTTTCTCCCTTTCCTTATCTTATCTATTAATATCTCTTTCCTCATTTCTTCTCTTCACTATTTCTTTTCTCTCATCCTTTATCTTCATATTCTCCATCTTTATCTTAGTCTGCTATACCTTTGTTCACGTTCATACTCCTGTGTCGGGTTCCCTGGAGTTTCGGGATCTCCCGGGTTATTCCAGAG
>CAJXJV010000210.1 GCA_913055135.1 uncultured Desulfurobacterium sp.
TATAAGGGATGCTGAACAGATTCTAAACTTTGTCCATTTCAGGTATACGATATTCTAATAGTGAAACAAAAAAGTAGGAGGAGGCTTTGCCCTCCTCCTTTAAATTATCCCTTTAGCAGTTGCTCTCTGTTACTGAAGTAAGTTTCTCCATGGCATTCACTATACCGTTACCAGGCGATTTTCATCAATGAAAAACAGTTTCAAATTAGTTACTTTCCTTCCAGCTTCTTTAAAAGCTTCTCTATAGAGTCTGAGCTGTTCCCGATAAATTCTCACCTTCTCTTCGCTGTAAAGCCCTGTTTTGAAATCCCAGATCTCTATCCCTTCAGGAAGGTATCTTACAAGGTCAATTCTCCCCCTTATTATTTTTCCCTCTTTCATTAACTCGAAAGGAACCTCAACTTCCGAATTTTTCCTGAGATAGTCATACTCTTTCTCAAGCAGACTGTATATTTCCTGTAACCTTCTTTTTAGTTCTTCAGAAGGAACAAAGGAGAAAGAGAGCGCAAACTTCACAGCTTTTTCTCTATCAGCTCCACTAACAAATGCCTGGCAAAGAGCGTGAACAATTGTTCCATATTCTCCGGGAGAAATGCCTGAAGGAATGTAGGGATTTCTCTCACTCTCAAAGCTTTCTTCGTGAGAACTTGGTCTGACAACTTTTACATAATCCACTTCATAGAGCTTACTCTGTCTGAAATCCCTCTTCTCTTCGAAGGAGTAAATCTTTCCTTCTTTTCTATAATCCACATATTGTTCATACTTTTCTCTGTCAAAGACGAATGAACCAATCTTGAACTTTTTTCTCCCTTCTGGGTTTACACCAACTATTAACTGCTTTTTTGCTCTCGTGAGAGCAACGTAAAGAAGATTCTTCTCTTCTAAGTAGTCAAGGTAACTGTCAAGCTCCTTTAGCATGTTGAAGTAGGGACTTTCTTCCGGAAGATTTTCAACCGAATAGAGCTTTGCGGCAAAGCCGATGTTTGTGTAGAGAAAATTGCTGTAATTCCGGCTTTTTCTCCAGGGAACTACAACAACCGAATCAAATTCCAGTCCTTTTGAACTGTGAATTGTTGTAAGGACATAGCCTTTCTTTACAGTTACCTTACTCGTTAGAGAATAGTCTCTGTTCTTCCCCATGTTCTCTATGTACCGGATAATTTCCCTGAATGATAAAGGTTCCTGCTTTTCAAAGTTGTAAATCTCGTTAACAACTTCGGTAATGGAATGGTAAGACTCAAAGTCTGTGAGGTAGAGGGCATCAAGGTAGTTTAACTTCGTAAGAAGATGAAGAATGAGAACGGAGTGGAGCTCTCTGTCTATTCTCTTCCTTGTCTCTTCACAGATTTCCTGAAACTCCTTTAGCTCCTCCGGAAATTCTCCGGTGAGAACAACTTTAAGAGCCTCTGTGTGAGTAAGCCCAAACATTCTGGAAGAGAGAAGAAGAAAAAGAGATTTCTTATCCTCAGGATTTGCAAGCCACCTTAGAAGATGAAGAAGTTCCTCCACTCCTAATGTGTTGTAGGGATTAGTAGCGACGTATGTGTAATCGATACCGTTTTCCTTTAGAACCCTTTCAAAAGGTCTAAGGTCATTCCACCTTCTACCTATTATTCCAACAGTTCCTTCTTCTGCATAAGGTAGGGTTTTGGATATAGCATATTTAACAAATCTCTCTTTCTCCTTTCTGGGACGATAGATATAGAGGATCACCTCTCCGCCTTCAGGCGTTTCAGGAGAGAGCTCAAACCCTCTGAATTCCAGTTCTCCCGGGAAAGAACCTCTAAGTTCGTTGTAGATTTCAGAGAAAATGGAGTTGAAGAAATCAATAAGCTCCTTTGCAGACCTATAATTTGTCAGTCGTTCTTCCTTTCTTGAAGCTACCGATTTCGCTTCGTTCCAGATCAGAAGGTCTGCTGATCTGAACCTATAGATCGACTGTTTGGGATCACCAACAACTACGACCGAAATTTCTGGATCGTGCTTTAAGAGAGCTTTTACAATCCCCCACTGAATAGGATCTGTGTCCTGAAACTCATCAATTATTATGTATCTGAAAGCCTTTGCTATCTCTTCTCTTGCATTGTCAAAGTTCTTCACTAACTCAAAAGTCTGGAGAAGAATCCCGCTGTAGTCTATCCTGTTTTCCTCAAGAAGCTTTTTTTCATAGGCTCTGACAACAGCCTTTGATATTCTCAACAGTAGGTTGGATATCTCCCTCTCTCTTTTAGCACTCTCATTTGCACTTTTACTGTCAAGGTTAACAAAGACTTCAGGAGAGTGAGGAATTGTACTGTAGAGTTTCTTTATTCTCTCCATCATCCTATCAACTGAAAAAGAGTCGTCAAACATGAGGAATCTGGTTCTATTTTTAACCAGAGTTTTCAGGAAAGTAATTAGGCTATTGAAAGCCCTTGGTCTATCGTAGTTTATCCTCCTGAGAACTACCTCTAAAAGCTTCTCCTCTTTTTCCTGAAATTCCTGAATAACATTTAAAACCACTTCATCTAAGAACTTTTCAACCTCTAAGGAAGTTGCGACAACAGTATCAAGGCTGAAAAACCTGTATTTAAAACCAAACCTTTTCAGTATGTCGTAGCAAAAGGAGTGTATGGTTCCTATCGGAGCAGATGGAATGTAAATAAGCTTCTTTTTGAGTTCCGGATCCGTAGCTTCCTCAAGTTCTTTTTTTACCCTATCTCTTAAATCTGCTGCGGCTGCTTCTGTGAAGGTTATAAGTGCAATGTTTTCAGGATTTACTTCTTTTAAAAGCTCCACATACCTTCTGACTATCGTTGTTGTCTTCCCCGCCCCGGCATTCGCTTCTATTATTTCAAGCATTATTTCATCGTCCAGATTGCAAATTTCAAATTCACATTAAAAGGCATTACTGTTCCTCACTTTCAATATTTCCGTTCCTGTTCCCCTCAGGGTTTCTTGAATCTTCCAGTATGCTCTGTATCATGTCTGAACATCGGCCACGGTGAATCTGCAGGTCCGGGAGAATCGGAGTAAATGGCGTAAAGGTAACCGTCATTTGATCCCACATACACAGTACCGTCGCTACCTATCGCAGGAGATGACCCAACCGAGCCTCCAGTTTCAAACTTCCACTTTAACGTGCCATCCGGGTTTATG
>CAJXJV010000211.1 GCA_913055135.1 uncultured Desulfurobacterium sp.
TTTTTTTTCCAACCCCAGTTGGTGCAATCATCGTAAAAGATTTTTTGAGGGCAACCCTTTTTGTCCACATAACCTGGAGAGTCCAGGGGGTAAAGCCGGTCTTTTCCCTGAAGAACTTTATATAGTCCTCTGAAAACTCGTCTAACCAACAGATTTCTTTAAAATGTTTTAGTCTATTTTCAAGAGCATTACATATTTCCCTTCTATCGCTGTATTCTATTTCCTCTGACAGACACTTTTCACATGGAAGTCCTGCTTTAAGCCTTTCATCGGAAATTATTCCACCACAGTTGGGACACATTCTATGGAATTCGGCTATCTTCATAATTTCCTCCCGGAGTTCATAGTTTAATAAGTATAACCCAACCGTTAAGCTATAATAAAATCAATACCTAAACGAGGGTGTGGAAATGAAAATTGTGAGACACTATATGCCTACGAAAGTTGTATTTGGAAGGAAAACTGTTCACAGATTGAAAGATGAAGTGGAGCAGCTGTCTCTTAACCAGGAGAGAACGGCAATCATCTGTGGAAAGTCTGCCGTATCAAACGGATACGTGGAAATTGTAAAAAAACAGCTTTCCGGAAGGGTAAAAGTTTTTGATTCTGTTGAACCAGATCCAACAGTGGAAAATGCCCTGAAAATTCTTGAAGATGTGAAAGAATTTTCTCCAACCTTAATCGTGGCTATAGGTGGAGGAAGCCCTCTTGATGTAGCAAAGGTTGTTTCAGTGATGCTTACGAATGAAGGTGAACTGGCTGAGTTCATAGGAGTTCCAGAAGCTTTCAAGAGATGCGGAATTCCTCTTGTGGCAATTCCAACGACTTCCGGTTCTGGTTCAGAAGTTACACCTTACGCCGTTTTAACAGATAAAAAGAGGTTTAGAAAGGCACCTCTCATCTCCAGATATCTCTTTCCGGTTCTTGCCATTGACGACCCAGAGCTGACAATTACCATGTCTCCAATAGTTACAGCTAACACCGGTGTTGACGCCTTAACACATGCAATTGAATCATTTGTTTCAAAAAGAGCAACAGAGATTTCCAGACTTTATTCATTGAAAGCCATTGAGCTCATAGCTGAGTATCTTCCTCGTGCTTACGGAAATCCAAAGGACATTGAAGCAAGGGAACAGATGATGCTTGCAAGCCTTTTAGGAGGAATGGCAATAACAGATGCTGGAGCTGGACTTGTCCACACGATGGCACACGTCCTGGGAGTTCTTTATAGAATTCCTCATGGTCTTGCAAACGGCATGTTCCTTGTTCCTGTGCTTGAGTTTTACGGACTTTCAGCAGAAAGAGAGATAAAGGAAATAGGAAAGGCTATGAACTTTGAGGGGGAAATAGATGAGATTCTGGAGAAACTTCGCTCTTTCCTTTCCTTTCTGGGAATTCCAGAATTCCTTAGAGAGGTAGGAATAGTAGAGTCAGACATTCCTAATTTTGTAAACCTTGTAATGGAAAAAAGATTTTTGATGGGTAACCTACCGAGAATTCCCTCTGAAAGGGATATTAGAGAGATTTTGAGGAAGAATCTTTAATAAAGAGAGATATAGGTGACGGGAGACGAGTGACCAGTAACAGGTTAGCCGTCACCCGTCACTCACATTGGTATTACTTCTTATCTTTTTCATCCTTCTCAGGTTCTTTAACGATAATCTTAACTTCTTTCCTTGCAGAGTCTGCTTTTGGAAGCCTGATTTCAAGAATTCCCTTATCGTAAATGGCTTCGATTCCTTCTTCTTTTACTTCTACAGGTAGAGGAATTACTCTCTGGAACTCTCCGTAGAAGCTTTCGCTGAAGAATACATTTTCTTTTTCCTCTTTGTTTTCTTGCTTCTTGACACCCCTGATAATAAGGTAGTTGCCTCTTACCTTTACGTCGATGCTGTCCTTATCAAGTCCGGGCATTTCAGCTCTTACAACAACTTCGTCTGGGGTTTCATACATTTCAATTCTTGGTTCAAAACCAGCTTCAAATCCAGGAAATTCCCTTCCAAAACCACCAAAACCTCTCATCACTTCAGCCATTAGCCTTTCCATTTCCTGGAATTGTCTAAAGATATCCTCGAACGGGTCGTATCCTCCTCTTCTTCCAAAGAATCCTCCAAACATTTCTCCCTCCTTAAAATGGTTTTTTAATTTAGCTTAATTGCAATTTTAAATTTATACTGACGGATGAGATTTGCAAGGGAAAAGTTGTATAACCTGCCAAAACCTGCAAGTGAAGAAGACGTCTTCATTTCTCCAAAACTCTCTCCTCAAGGAGGTATGAACTTCTCGGATTTTTTTACTTTGCCGAGGAGGGTCAAAGTGAAGCCTTGAATGACGTAATTGAGCTTGACTTTACTGTTCAGCCCTACATAGAGAAAATAAAAAGCGATGTTTACCTCTTTCTTCTTCAAGCTCTTCCTTACATAACAAGGAGAAAGGACATTCCGAAGGACCTTTTCAAGGAACTTGAAACCACAACCTACAAAATACTTATTCTTTCTCTCCTCTTTGGAATGATCCACATAAAGGAAAAAGAAGAACAAAAACTCTTCTTTGACCCCAATTTTGATGCAACCTTTGAAGAAGCTGTTGAGTTTATGAAAGAAAAGCTCTCGCTAACGCCAGAGGAGTTCTACAAGCTTGATGCTAAAGCCCGGTTCAGAGCTTTCACTGTTGCCAAACTTACAGGACTTGATGCAATAGAGAGAGTTAAGGAAAAGCTCATCAAGGCGATAGAGGAGGGAAAGACTCTCAAGGAGTGGATAGAAGAACTTGGAGAGGACGGGATTTTAAAGGCGGTTGGGTTTCATCGGCAAAACCCCTGGTATCTTGAAACCGTGTTCCGCACCAACATTTCAACTGCCTACAACGCTGGGCGCCTGATGCAGATTCAAAGGAGTAAGGACAAAATCAAGTACCTTGAGTACATTGCCATAGATGACAGTAGAACAACGCCGATATGCAGGAGGCTGGACGGGACGAGACTACCGCCGGACGACCCCTTCTGGGCGAGTTACACTCCCCCTAATCACTTCAACTGCCGTTCAACAGTAAGGGCGATTTTCAGGGGTTCGGATGAAGCAAGGAGAATAAGAGAATGGAAACCAAAGGACATTCCCCCTATTCCGGAAGGATTTG
>CAJXJV010000212.1 GCA_913055135.1 uncultured Desulfurobacterium sp.
CATTGAAGACCCCCTAACTGGACTTTATAACAGAAACTTTTTAAGGAAATTTGCTGGAAGTTTAGTCTCACTTGCTAAAAGAGAAAGAATACCATTTACCGTAGCAGTGATTGATATTGACGACTTCAAGAAAATAAACGATACTTATGGTCATCTTTTTGGAGATAAAGTTTTAAAGAAAGTAGCAGAAACAATCAGGAGAACGCTCAGGAATAGTGACATAGCAATAAGATATGGAGGCGAGGAATTTCTCGTAATCTTGCCTCACAATGATCTTGAGTCTGCAAAGATAGTAGGTGAGAGAATAAGGAAAACAATTGAAAGACTTGATATTGACGGAATCAAGATAACT
Organism: uncultured Desulfurobacterium sp.; assembly: GCA_913055135.1. Classification (GTDB taxonomy): domain Bacteria; phylum Aquificota; class Aquificia; order Desulfurobacteriales; family Desulfurobacteriaceae; genus Desulfurobacterium. Next base: position 353 of record CAJXJV010000212.1, read on the forward strand.
ATTAGCATAGGTATTGCGGATAATACTTTATCTTCCAAGTTAGAAGATTTAATTACAAAAGCAGACCAGGCTCTTTATATAGCAAAGAGAACAGGAAAGAATAAAGTAGTCGCTGCTACCTCTTGACAATTAGAAATTGGTAAAGAAATTTATCTCTGTTCCTGGAGGCGGACGGAGGCTGGTGTCTCCCCCGGACTTCAAATCCGGTGGCCCCATCAGGGATGGGGTGGTAGGTTCGATTCCTATCCGCCTCCGCCAACTATTTCTCTACACAGGTGGTATGGTATTCAGATTCAATTCCTTCTCAATGACATTTGCCACGTTAAGAATTGTTACCTCATCAAAAGCCTTTCCAATTATCTGGAGTCCCACAGGAAGGTTCTTGTTGTCAAATCCGCAAGGAATTGAAATTGCTGGAAGCCCTGCAAGGTTAACAGCAATTGTGAAAATATCTGAGAGGTACATTTTGATTGGATCATCCGTTTTTTCACCAATCCTAAAAGCAGTTGTAGGAGAAACTGGAGTAACGATAAAGTCCACTTTCTCAAATGCGTTCTGGAACCCCTGATAGATAAGAGTTCTGACCTTTTGAGCTTTCAAATAGTAGGCATCGTAGTAACCAGCACTCAAAGTGTAAGTTCCTATCATTATTCTCCTTTTGACTTCATCACCAAAGCCTTCAGCCCTTGTCTTGCAGTACATGTCAATTAAATTTTTGTAGTCCTTTGCTCTATAGGTATATCTGACACCGTCAAATCTTCCAAGGTTTGAAGAGGCTTCAGCAGGAGCAATGATGTAGTAAGTTTCAACAGCATACTTTGTGTTTGGAAGAGAAATCTCTTCAATTTCAACACCGAGAGATTCAAGTTTCTTAACCGCTTCTAATACTTTTTCCTTTACTTCAGGTTCAATTCCCTCGACAAAGTACTCCTTTGGCAGTCCTGCCTTTAAGCCTTTTATCTCATTGTTCAGGTTTTCTAAAAAGTCAGGAACTGGAATCCTGACACTCGTGGCATCTTTTGAATCCTGTCCGGAAATGATGTTTAAAAGATAAGCAGCATCTTCTACTGTCTTTGTTATAGGTCCAATCTGGTCAAGGGAAGAAGCAAATGCTGTCAGACCATATCTTGAAACTCTACCGTAGGTTGGTTTTAGTCCTACAACTCCACAAAGGGCTGCTGGTTGTCTGATTGAACCACCTGTATCTGAACCAAGAGAGGCAATTGCAGACCTTGCTGAAACAGCTGCCGCTGAACCTCCAGATGAGCCTCCTGGAACTCTTTCCAGATCCCAGGGGTTTTTAGTTGGACCAAAGTAGGAGGTTTCAGTTGAAGAACCCATTGCAAACTCGTCAAGGTTGTTTTTACCAACAAAAATGGCTCCCCTTTCTCTCAACTTCTTTATTACAGTTGCATCATAGGGCGAAATAAAGTTCTCTAAAATCTTTGAAGCACAGGTCATCCTTACGTTCTCAACGTTTATGTTATCTTTTATAGAAAGAGGAATCCCAAAGAGCTCTGGAATCTCATCTTCACCAAGCTTTTCAAGTTCTTTATCTGCAATTTCAGCCTTTTTCCTTGCCTTTTCCTCCGTAACTGTTATGTAGGCATTAAGTTTCGGTTCGGTCTCTTTTATTCTGTTGAGAAGTTCCTCTAAGATTTCTGTGGGTTTAACCTCTTTTCTCTTTATCAGCTCGTTAAGTTCCCTTAAAGATTTATTAAGAAGTTCCATCTTCTTCCTCCTACTTTTTAACAACCTTTGGAACAATGAAGTATTCTTCGTCTGTTTCTGGTGCATTCATAAATGTCTTTTCCCTTGAAAGACTAACTCCGGATACATCCTCTCTCAGAACATTCTGAGGAGGAATGATCTGGAACTTTGGGTCAATACCTTCAGTGTCCAGCTCGTTAAGCTTCTCTACAAAGTCGAGAATTTCACTGAGCTGAGTTTGAAACTTTTCGACCTCTTCTTCTTTTAACTCTAACCTTGAGAGCATTGCAATGTGTTTTACCTCTTCCTTTGATAGTTTCATCTCTTACTCCTCAAATAGGCTTTTATTGACTTTCCAATTTCCTCAATTTCTCTTGCTGCATACCTGTCAGAAGAGTGCGAAACAATTTTAACATTAGGGTTGAGCTCTACCTCTCCCAGATAAACTGCTTCTTCAAGCCACCTGATAAAATCAATTCCATTTCCACCAAAAGGGTAATACTCCTCCATGTAGTTATCAAGGTCAAGAATTTCTATCTCCTTTCCGTGCTTTTTCACAAGCTCTTTAAGCTCGTTCACAGTCCTCACAAGTATGTATCCAGGAGGTGCTTCTCGCCAGTCATCGAGGTATACTTTCATTGAAAATTCCCTTCCAAGGAGATTAGCTTTGGGCAAAATTTTAGTAGAAATCAACGGAAAAGAGAAAGAGGTTGAGATAAAAGGAAAGAGTATAAGAGTAGATCGGTTACTTGAACTTCTAAGCATCTATCCAGAAACTGCTGTGGTGGTAAAAGGTGAAGAGCTCCTCTGTGACGATGATAGGATAAACGATGGTGAGAAAGTGAAAGTTGTAGTTGCCACTTCAAAGGGTTAAAAATGAAAAGAGTAATGGCACTTGATGTTGGCTTTAAAAAGATTGGAGTTGCAGTATCTGACCCCCTTCTTCTTACATCAAGACCTTATACAGTTATCTATAGAAAGAGCAATAGAGAAACTTTTGAAACTCTCCTTGAGCTGATAAACAGTTTAAATGTGGGAAAGATAATAGTTGGAATACCTGTAA
>CAJXJV010000213.1 GCA_913055135.1 uncultured Desulfurobacterium sp.
CTTCTCTATGGCTTTATAGACGTTTTCTCTTGCTTCAACAATGTTTTTGCCAAGTGCTGTAACGTTAAGAACCCTTCCACCGTTTGTTACAAGTTTCCCATCCTTTATTGCCGTTCCAGCGTGGAAGACAACAACGTTATCGATTTTCTCAGCTTCTTCTATGCCAATTATGACTTTACCTTTTTCGTACTTTCCGGGATATCCTTTTGATGCAAGAACGACACAGATTGCTGTTTCAGGTATCCACTCAAGGCTATCAATCAAGTTTCCTTCAATAACGCTCTGGCAGACGTCCACAAGATCTGTTTTAAGCCTTCTCAGGATAACCTGAGCTTCTGGATCTCCAAATCTCACATTAAATTCAAGAACCTTTGGACCCTCTTCTGTTATCATGAGACCAGCATAAAGGATTCCTTTGAAAGGATGACCTTCTTCTTTCATTCCTCTAAGTATCGGTTTTATAACCCTTTCCTGAACCTCTTTCTCCATCTCTTTTGAAAGAACCGGTGCTGGTGAATAGGCTCCCATTCCTCCTGTATTTGGACCCTTATCTCCGTCAAATACTGCTTTGTGATCCTGAGCAGTTGCAAGAGGTATAAAGTTTTCTCCGTCTGTCACAACTAAATAGGAAGCTTCCTCTCCAAATAGGCAGTCTTCTACAACTACCCTGTTTCCGGCATCTCCAAAAACTTTTTCTATCATTATCTTATCAATAGATTCAAGTGCCTCTTCAACGTTCCGCGCTACAACGACTCCCTTTCCAGCTGCAAGACCATCGGCTTTTACAACTATTGGAGCTCCCTTCTCCTTTATGTACTCTTTTGCTTTTTCTGGATCGTCAAAGACTTCGAAATCTGCAGTTGGAACTCCATACTTTTTCATCATCTCTTTTGAGAAAGCCTTGCTACCCTCAAGCTTTGCTGCCTCTTTTGAAGGACCGAAGATTTTGAGACCTCTATTTTCAAATTCATCAACTATTCCGGCAACAAGGGGAGCTTCCGGTCCCACAACAGTAAGATCAACTCCTTCCTTTTCTGCAAAGTCGGCAAGTCCTTTTATGTCAGTAGGAGATATATTAACGCACTCACCAATTTGGGCTATTCCCGGGTTGCCCGGAGCACCATAGATCTTTTCGACTTTCGAACTCGGTGCAAGTTTCCATACGAGGGCGTGTTCTCTTCCACCTGAACCTATAACAAGGACTTTCATCTTCCATCCCCTACTCTATGTATTGCTGGGAAATTATAACAGTATTGCCAACCTTTTTCATGACGATTCTGTATTTTTTCCTGATCCTGTTGTAGCTCCCTTTCTTTCCAAGAATTCTCCTGACGTAATTTTGGGTTTCTTCGTACGGAGGGACTGAACCGTATCTATCAACAGCTCCTGAACCTGCATTGTAGGCTGCAAGAGCAAGTTTCCAGTTTTTGTACTTTTTGTACAACATTTTGAGGTATTTTGCTCCGGCTTCAAGATTTTCATCTACATCAAAAACATTTTTTACACCAAGCATTCTTGCTGTATCTGGCATGAGCTGGCAAAGTCCTTTGGCTCCTCTGGAAGAAACAGCCTTTGGATTGAAGTTAGATTCAGCTTTAACAAGGTTTAGGAAGAGATTTTCAGGAATTCCGTACTTTCTGGCGTAGTAGCGAACTTTCTCTTTTATATAGTTAACTTTTTTTACTTTTGGTTTTTTAAATCTTTTCTCTCCCTCTCCAACAATATAGACAACTCCATTCTTCTCATAGATCTTTATCCATCCAAATGCTGGCAGAGAAAAGAGGTTAATCAAGGAGATACATAACGTAAAAACTTTCCACTTCTCCATTTATTACTCGCGATAAGTTGTCTAATAACTCCTCTGTTTGTTCACCAAAAAGTTTTTGAATAAAAGTTTTCCTTGGTTTTGCTTCAAAAATCCTTGCATCGGGAGATTTTGAAAGTTCCCTTGCAACTTCAACAGCTCTATCAAAGTTACCCAGTTCATCAACAAGACCTAACTCCTTTGCCTGTCTTCCTGTAAAGATCCTGCCATCTGCAAATTTCTTAACCTTTTCAACAGGTAGTTTTCTGCCTTCTGCAACTGCTTCAACAAATTGGTTGTACGAATCATCTATAAGAGCCTGAAGAATCTGAAGAGTTTTTTCATCCGGTTCCCTAAAAGGATTCAGCAGATCCTTAAACTTCCCGCTTTTTACAGTTATTACTTTTATTCCTATCTTGTCAGCTAACTGTTTAACGTTGTAGGACTGAAGTATAACTCCTATGCTGCCGGTTATCGTTCCAGGATTTGCAACAATCTTTGTTGCAGGAACCGATATGTACAGTCCTCCAGAGGCTGCGATAGATCCCATTGAAACAACTACAGGTTTCTTTTGTGAAATCTCTTTAACCTTATCGTGAATTTCCTGACAGGCACCTACAACTCCCCCGGGAGAATCAACCCTTAAAACTATTGCCTTAACGTCTTCGTCCTCTTCCAATTTGTTCAAAAGCCTCAGGTAGGTATCAGAGCTTTTTATAATTCCCTCAATCTTTACAAGTCCTATTTTCTCCCCGGGAATTGAGACCTCAGGCAGGAAGATACCTTTTAAAATAGAAATAACTATCAGGAGGGAAAAGATCACTCCCAATACTGTAAAAAAAGTTTTGAGCTTTTTCATCTCTTACTCCCATCTGTTTTAAAGTGCATCTTTACAAATTTATGACGAAATTTCGAAGGTATTAGTTGAAGGATTTTCTGGTTAGCCAGATTCCCTTCCGGGAGTTCAATTCCCAGCTCTCTCTCCAACCTATTCATAGCTTTCAACCTTTCTGCTTTTGCGACGATTGAAGCAGCAGCTACCACAGGATCCCTTTCTGCCTTGGGAACAATTTCAAACTGGATTCCTTTGAATCTACCTTCAAGAATTTCTTCAAGTTTAGAACTAAACTTATCGACAATAACCTTTTCTGGATGATACTTTTCTGTTAACTTTTCCAGTATTTCAACGTAAACGGCTTCTAAAAGTCTGTTGAGATTTCTGTACCTCTCATACAGTCTGTTGTACTGAGAAGGCATAATAACTTTTACTTGCCCACGACAATTTTTCTTTATTTCTTCAGCCATTTTCAGGATTCT
>CAJXJV010000214.1 GCA_913055135.1 uncultured Desulfurobacterium sp.
GAATCGGTGACAAAATCTTAAGTGCAAAAGAGCTGAAAAGTGAAGACTTTAACGAGTATTTAATTCTCGCAGAGGTTCTATCGAAGGCTATAATGGTTGTAGAGGGAAAGAGTGAGGAGGAAGCAAGGAAAAAGTCAAAGGCTGTTGTGGAGCTCGTTAAGAAAGAGTTCAAGAACCTGCCCCTGCCAAAGGGTGTTGTAAGGAGGCATGAGTCAGAAATTATAAAACTGATTGAAGAAGCAAACGGTTTTGCGGAGGTTTTCCCGGAGGATAAATACTTCATTGTTGATAAGCTCCAGAAAGCGGGTCACATAGTAGGAATGACAGGGGATGGAGTGAACGACGCTCCGGCTCTTAAAAAAGCGGACTGTGGAATTGCCGTTTCTAACGCCACAGATGCAGCAAGAGCAGCAGCCGACCTTGTTCTCCTTAAACCCGGACTCAGCGTAATAGTAAAAGCCTTTGAAATTGCAAGGGAAATATTCGGCAGGATGCAGGCTTACACTATCTACAGAATAGCAGAAACGATAAGGGTAGTTGGATTTATGGGACTCTCCATTATCTTTTTCCAGTTTTACCCCGTAACGCCAATAATGATTATTATCTTAGCACTACTCAACGACATTCCCATTCTGGCAATTGCCTACGACAGGGCAAAGGTGTCCGAAAAACCCGCAAGGTGGGACATGTACGAAATAAATATAATGTCTTTCTACCTGGGATTTGCAGGAGTTATCGCTTCCTTCCTCATTGTTTTTCTCCTCCTTGACTACTGGAAGCTTCCAGTCGAACTTGTTCAGTCCATCGTATTCCTGAAACTGGCAGTAAAAGGTCACGGAACTCTCTACAATGCAAGAATTATGGACCACCTCTGGAAAAAACCATGGCCTTCCCCAATACTGTGGGCTGCAACCTACTGGACCAGGGTAGCAGGAACAATAGTAGGTGTTTACGGATTTGGGTTGTTAACTCCTGCAGGCTGGGGATGGGCAATGTTTATATGGGGTTACGCACTAACGTGGCTCCTGATAAATGACTTCATCAAACTATTTGTCTGGAAAATGTACAAAGAAAAGAGGTTTATGTTTGCACCCGGACACTTTAAGCACCTAAGGAGGATATTCTCGGCTTAGGGGTTTATTCTTCGTCAGGGAATTTCCTCTTTATCTCCATAAAGTCATCAACCTTTTTTAAAAGTATTTCAACAATTTCTCCGTCAAGCCTTCCGCTCTGAACCTCATGTCTGAAGAGAGCCACAACCTGTTCAATCGACCAGGGTTTCTTGTAGGGTCTTTTTGATGTAAGTGCATCAAATATGTCAACAACCGCTGCAAGCCTTCCATAAAAGGAGATCTGCTCGCCAACTTTACCGTAAGGGTAGCCGGAACCGTCCATTTTTTCGTGGTGTTCAAGTGCAACAAGAGCTGCAACCTGGAGCATCTTACTATTGCTGTCCTTTAAGATGTTGTAACCAATTATCGTGTGTTTCTTCATTATCTCCCACTCCTCCGGAGTAAGAGGGCCTGGCTTTAAGAGTATCTTATCAGGGATGCCTATCTTCCCGATGTCGTGCATCTGAACGGCTAAGAATATAATTTCACATTCTTCATTGCTGAATCCCATTTCTTTAACTATTTCTCTTGCAAATATTCCGGTTCTCAAAATGTGATTTTTGGTCTCCTTATCCTTGTACTCAGCGGCGTATGAAAGCCTGAAAATCGCCTCTTTATGGGCTTTTTTAAGTTCAGCATAGAGCTGAAAGTTCTCTATGGCAGAGGCGGCGTATCCTCCTAAAAGCGTAAGAATCTCTATGTCTTCCTGAGAGAAATTTCCCGTCAGCTTGTTTATCGCCTGGAAAACACCTATTACTTCTCCTTTTTTATTGTATAGAGGAACTGCAAGGATATTTCTCGTTCTGTATCCGGTTTTCTTATCGACCTCCTTGTTAAATCTTGGATCTGAATAAGCGTCGGGGACTATTTCCGCCACTCCTCTGTGGAAAACACTACCAACTATTCCTTTATCCCAGGGAACTTCAATCTTGTCAACCCCATGAGCAACTATAGTCCAGAGGGTTTTCTTGTTCTTATCTGCTAAGAAAAGACTGCACCTGTCAACGTCAAGGATTTCCCTTGCAAGGTCAGAAAGTATCATAAGAAGGGTATTCAGGGATTGTTCCCTTGTAATCCTCTCGGCAGCCTGTAAAAGGAGCTTCAGTTTTTCCTGAACCAATTCAAACCTCTAAAACCATGTTATCTTCAAGTATCCTTGCAAATGGAAGTTTTTCCTCAATCTCCTTTTTTACCTCGCTGTAGTAAGCAGGTTTTATGTGATAGATGTATATGTCAACATTCCTTTTTAAGCTTTTCAAATCGGAAGCTAAAGAAGAGGGAGTAAAGTGTCCGGATACATCTGCAATCCTCTGTAACCTCGATGGAAACGAGACGTCAACGAGAACAGCTTTTATATTTCTATCGCTATTTATAATTTCCCAGAGGTGAAGATTGCTCTTTGTATCCCCACTCAACACAATTGCTTTACCGTTACTTTCAATTCTAAAACCAAAGGTTTTAACTGTGTGAACTGCTGGTAGAGGTGTAACTGTAAACTCTCCTATCGTTATATTCTCAAATTCTTTTATCTCAATAAACTCGACTGCAGGTTCTCCAGAAGCAAGATAGAGCTTTGAAAAGTCAGGCCAGATGGCTTCGTTGAATATATTCTTCCTGAGCGCATCTATCGTTTCGCTACTTGCATATACTTTCAAACTCTTTTCCATTTTCGTAAATGCAAAATCGAGAAAGAGCGGAAGGTCTACTATATGGTCAAGGTGGGAATGGGTTAGAAAAAGGTTCAGAAGCTGATAAGAGTGGTTAACTGCAGAGAAGAGATTTCCAGCATCCACAACAAAGTTCTCAAACAGAAAGGAGGTTGTTTTTTTCTTCCTGCCCTTCCCACCAAAGGCACCGAGAATTTTTAATTTCATTTTACCTTCTTTACAATTTATTTCTTGTATAATAAATTTTATCATAAAGGAGGGGTAATCTAATCCTGGAGGGAGAGTGTTTGAAAAATCATCCAGACAAAGAACAAAACTCCCAAGTTGAATAGGA
>CAJXJV010000215.1 GCA_913055135.1 uncultured Desulfurobacterium sp.
AAACTCTACGCTCCTTTTACCCAGATAGACAGAATTTACAGGTATTCAGGCTACAAAGGAAAGTCTCCAAAGCTTGATAAGTTAGGAGGTACTTCCTGGAAAAACCTTGAGAGAAAGATAAAAGCCTCACTCATAAAGTTTGCCAAAGAGCTTGCAGAACTTTATAAAGAGAGGAAAACAGCAAAAGGTGAAAAGATAGCAGGCGACGAAACTATCCTGAGAGAGTTCGAGAGACGTTTTCCCTACAAGCCTACTCCCGACCAGCTAAAGGCAATAAAAGATGTTTACAGGGATATGGAATCTGAAAAGCCAATGGACAGACTTATCTGTGGGGATGTAGGCTATGGAAAAACCGAAGTTGCCATGAGAGCTGCCATGAAGGCAGTTTCAGATGGAAAACAGGTAGCACTAATAGCTCCAACAACAATTCTTGCAGACCAGCATTACAGAACCTTTAAAAAGAGGTTTAAGGGCTTTCCAGTCAACATAGAAATGATTTCCCGATTTAGAAGCAAAAAGGAACAGAAAGAGATATTAGAAAAACTTAGAAAGGGAGAAATAGACATAATTATCGGAACTCACAGATTGACTCAGGATGACGTTGAGTTTAAGAATTTAGGACTCCTGATAATAGATGAAGAGCACCGCTTTGGGGTAAAGACAAAGGAGAAACTGACAAAACTTAAAAAGAACCTTGATGTTCTCTACCTTTCCGCAACTCCAATTCCAAGAACCCTCTACTCCGCTCTCTCTGGCTTCAGGGATATCTCTGTTATTGAGACTCCACCTGCTGGAAGGAGAGGAACCAAAGTCGTTGTTTCAAAGTACTCCGACAAAATTTTGAAAACAGCAATCGAAAGGGAACTGGAAAGAAACGGTCAAATTTTCATAGTCCAGAACGATATCGATGAGTTAGAACTTCTAAAGCAAAAGATTGAAGAAATGTTCCCAGGTATTTCCGTTGATATTGTTCACGGTCAGATGAAGGCGGACAGAATTGAAAGAGTAATGCACAGCTTCTTTGAGGGAAACATAAAAATTCTTGTTTCTACCTCAATTGTTGAGTCAGGTCTCGACGTTCCATCAGCAAACACCCTCATCGTCATTGGAGCTGAAAGGTTCGGACTTTCTCAACTCTATCAACTTAGAGGAAGAGTAGGAAGGGGAGTTGAAAAAGGATACTGCTACCTTTTAACCTCTCCAGAGAGCAAGCTTACCCCGGAAGCTGTCAAGAGACTTGAGGCTATGAAGAAGATTTCTCCCCTTGGCGGTGGTTTCCAGCTTGCAATGAAAGATTTAGAGATAAGAGGGGCTGGTACTCTTCTCGGTCCTAAACAGAGCGGATTCGTCAATACAGTTGGACTGGACTTATACCTCAAACTCTTTGAAGAGGTAACAACTGAAAAGGAAGAAGAAGATGTCAAGATAAACGTTCCAGTAGAAGCATTCATTCCTGAAGACTACATAGAGGACACAAAAGAAAGGCTTAAAATCTATGGAGAGCTTTCGAAGAGTGAAAATCCTGAAGAGGTTTTAAGGGAAATAGAGAAAATCCACGGAGCAATTCCTGATCCCCTTGTGAACATGTTCAAAATCATGAAGCTGAAAAAACTGGCAAAAGAGATAGGAATAAAAGAAGTTACAATGACTCCTTCTGGAAAACTTATACTGAGTTTTGGTGAATCTCCTGCCATTTCTCCAGAAAAACTTGTAGAATTTGTAAGTCTAAAGGAAGCTATTTTTACTCCCGATAAGAAACTATACACTGAAGCTGAAAATCTGGACGAAGTAATAAAAATCCTTGAAGAGATAAAGGAGTAGAAAAATGAGAAAACTGCTGGCTGCTTCTACCGCAACACTTATTCTAATTTCATTTCCAGTAATCACTTTTGGCGAAACCCAGACTCAAACCGTTCAAGTTAACAAGAAAACAAAAAGGGAATTCTTCAAAGCGCTTAGAGAAGGTAAGATTGAAAAGGTAAAAGAACTTATAAGCAGTGGTGTTCCTGTCGATCTTCCTAATAAGTTTAACTGGACAGCTCTTTTCTACGCAGCGGACTCAAACAATGTAGAGCTCGCAAAGTTTCTCCTCGAAAAAGGGGCAAATATAGGAGCGAAAGACTACTTTGGAATTACACCTCTTCACCAGGCAGCAATCAGGAACAGTTTACAGGTTGCCAGACTTCTTGTCGAACACGGAGCAGACGTAAATGTAAAAGACAAGTATGGTTACACTCCCCTTCACCTTGCTGCTATCTATAATAACTATTCTGTTGCTAAGTTCCTCATAGAGAAAGGAGCCAATGTAAACGCAAAGGATAACTTCGGAAACACTCCTCTCCACTACTGTGCAACAACAAAGGGAACTGTGAGAGTTGCAAAACTGCTTCTTGAAAACGGTGCAGACCCAACAATTAAAAACAAGAGAGGTAAAACTCCTCTCGACCTTGCAAACAACGTTAAGAACTATAAAATTTCTAAGTTGATTATTAAATACATGCAGAAGAAACAGGCTGGGAGATAAGATGAAAGTTTTATTAATCCTCAACAGAGAACCTTACGATGGAACAGATGTAACGTGGAACGCTTTAAGACTTGCAAATAAACTTCTTGAAAAAGGAGCAATTGTAAGAATATTCCTTATGAACGATGCTGTTGACCTCGCCAGAAACGAAACTGTAAAACCAGAGCACTACGACCAAGATTTAGTATCTATGTTGAAAGAACTCACTGCTAAAGGAGTGCCTGTAAAAGTATGTGGATCATGCATGGCAAGGTGTGGTATTCACAAGAACAAACCCTATTTTGAAGGTGCAGAAAAGGCTACAATGAACGACCTTACGGAGTGGATTCTTGATAGCGATAGGGTCTTGACATTTTAAAGGAGGGAAGGTCAACCTTCCTTAACATCATTTCTTTTAGTGAAGATTTATGAACTATTTTCCTACATTTACACAGCTAATATTTCCTGAAAAGCTTAAAGCCATGACTCCGATTCATTTTATTTTACTATCATTGATTATTTTCCTTTCTTTTCTCGTTGCCGATATATCCCCTTCCTGAACCGAAAAAGTCCGAAAATGAGCGAATATGTGGACGAGAGAGCTA
>CAJXJV010000216.1 GCA_913055135.1 uncultured Desulfurobacterium sp.
GAGCTCTATCTGCTGCCTCAGCAAGCCCTTTCTTAGCTTCTTCAAGGTTTTCTACAGGTACAAAGTTGCCTGCTTCTAATTCCTGTATAACCCAGCGCTCATACTCTTCCATCTCTTTTAGCATTTTTTCTTCCTCAGGGGTCAGATTCATCTCTACCTCTTAATAAGTGTTTATACTTGCGTGCAGGAAAAGCCGTGACTAACCTTAATTTATTCCCTCTCATTTCACATGGAACAGCCCACGGATAACCATCAACGTCAAGTATTATTAGCCATTGGTTGGGATATCTTGCTGGGTTTGGGTGTTTTCTTAGTTCCACAACTTTCCCACTGCGAATGATCTCAGCTATAACCTCAAAAGAAATACCTCTGACTTTCATTAGAAGGAGACTTTTTGTCTTATCCCATTCAAGTTCTACCGTCTTCCAGTCAACCTTCACCTCTTTCCCTCTTGACTACCAGAACTGGACACCTGGCGTTTCTTATCACAGCCTTTGCAGTGCTTCCCATCTCTAAAATCCTTTCAAGAAGTCCTTTACCGTGGTAGCCTATTACTATTACGTTAACCTTCTCCTCATCTGCAACTCTTACAATTTCCTCCTTAGGGTCGCCAATGGTCATAACCCTTTTAACTGTAAATCCCTGTTGTTCCAGTTCATCAGCCATTGTGTTGAGCATCTCCTCGTGTTTCTTCAGAACCTCCTTCTCTATTTCAGGTATGTGGGCATAGATAGTTGCCACATCCATAGCAAACGGGTCATCAAACTGAGGGAGGCTGAACTCTAAGGGATGAATCACATGGAGAATAACCACTTCCTGAGCATTTGCATCTTTCAGCTTTAAAACGTAATCCTTTGCAACTTCAGCAAGTTCAGAAAAATCTGTAGGATAGAGAACTTTCCTGAAAAGCGACATCTTTCACCTCAAAAACTTTTAATTAGAATCATACCATTTCCTTTTTTGCCTTTTGCCACAACTCCTCCATCTCATCAATGGTCATTTCCTTTAGCTCTTTCCCTTTTTCTTTTGCTAACTTCTCCATAAATCTGAATCTTTTTTCAAACTTGTCGTTGGACTTAGAAAGCGCAATCTCCGGATGAACTCCAAGAAACCTTGCAAGGTTTACAGCCATAAACAGGAAATCTCCAACTTCTTCCTCAACTTTTTCCCTGTCTCCGCTCTTTAGAGCTCCTTCTATCTCGTTAAGCTCCTCTACCACCTTTTCCTTTATTCCCTCAAAATCGCTCCAGTCAAAACCGACCTTCACAGCTCTTTTCTGGAGCTTGTAAGCCCTCTCAAGGGCAGGTAAAGACTCAGGAATTCCATCCATCTCGGATTCTCTCTTTTTACCTTCCTGCTCTTTAAACTTTTCCCATTCCCTTAAAACATCTTCGGCATCTTTTATGTCGTCTCTATCGCCAAAAACGTGGGGATGGCGGAAAATTAGCTTTTTAGCTATGGAGTCAACAACATCGTTAATGTCAAATACACCCTTCTCTTCAGCAATCCGGGAATGGAAAACTATCTGAAGAAGCAAATCTCCCAACTCTTCTTTTAAGTTCTCATAGTTCTTATCCTTTATAGCATCCACAACTTCGTAAGTCTCCTCTATCAAATAGGGAACAAGGCTCTCGTGGGTCTGCTTTCTGTCCCACGGACACCCTTCTGGAGATCTCAATTTCTCCATAATCTTCACAAGGTCTTCAAAGCGGAACTTTTCCATTTTTTCTTTCCTCTTGCTAAAATTTTTCAGCATGTTCCGGAGGTTAGATATGGAAAGTGTAGTAAAAAAACTTATGGATGTATGTAAGAAAATGAAAGAGCCTTCTCTGAATGATATTTATGAGAAAATCTATGAACCTTTCTTCTCCCGTCTTGAAAAAGAGGAAATAAGAGATCTTGTGACAGAATGGACAGCAAAAATTGTGGAAGAAAAAGGAAGGAAAAGAGAAAACTGTGAGATTGCTGTGGAAGGACTTTTTCCTGTTCTCTTTTCTGAAAGACCCGAACTTCACCCTATTCCGGGCATTCCGGTTGAATTCCAGGAACACATTTTTCTGGAAGAGGCAGTAGAGGATCACCCTGACATTCCGGAGGATGTAATTAAAAAGTATATGGAATCTAAATACGGAAAATATGCTTCACTTATTGACGTTATTTCTGTTGGAAGACTTGGAATGGCAGTAATAAACTATATTGCCAGTTCGCTCATTCTTTCAAATCTTTTTTACGCTTCACCCCGGAAAATGGAAAGGATGGTTTTACTCATTGGAAGGTTTAACGAAAAAGAGGATAAAGTTGAACTGAAAGAGGAGAGTTTGAAGAAATCGCTCCTTTTCCTTATGAAACTCGTTGCCTCTTACAATGTATCTGAGAAGCTTCCACGCCCTGTTACAAAGGTTGAAAGAGAGTTCTTCAAGTTCTTCAATACCATCTTGAAGACAGGTAAAGTTAAAGAGATTATCGAGACTTCTGTACAGGAGATGATGGTCGGGACAACCTATGACAATATTTTCAGAAGGCTTGAAGAGTTTTACTCGGAGAAGATAGAGGAGACAGGAGATATTTTGGATTACCTGCTGACAGTGGGGTTATCTAACGTTTCAATGGATTTTCTCGTAAAAGAAACCGATGGAGTCCTTATTGGAGGGACTTTGTCTATTCTCTACGCTCTGGTTCTTGCTGCTGTTTTGAAGGAAGAAATAGGGGAAAAAGAAGAGGAGATTCTTTCTTTAATCAGAGAGGAGATTCTGGATTTTCTCTACGAGTGGCTCGTGGGATATCCTTTCATTTCTGTTCTTGAAGAGGAAAAGAGAGGAATTCTTGAAGACCTGATAGACTACGCTGAAAAGTGGGAAGAGGGAGAAGAGAGCGAAAGAAAGGAGATTGCTCTTGCCTGTTACTACAACCTGAAGGACTACGACAAGGTTCTAACCATTTACAGCAAAGATTTGAAAGGAGCGGATGTTCATCCATTTACTGAGGCGAGGGTAATACTTGCAAAGTTGAATATGGAGGAGTAAAAACAGAATTTTTTGGTACCCTTTTTTTTAGTTCTTCCCTTAGCTCCATAAGCTTGTTTATAAACAGCACTGCATATCCA
>CAJXJV010000217.1 GCA_913055135.1 uncultured Desulfurobacterium sp.
AAATTCCATTTTACGAGAAAAAATTAGAAGAACTCAATATCGATAGAAGAGGGCCTGAGGAGTTCAACAGGCTATTCCACAGATTTAAGAGAAAAACCGTTGTTCCGGTCAGGAATTTTGAAGTTCAGGAAGTGAAAGGAGGAACTCTCTTCAAGTTTTTTCTTCCTTCTGGTTCCTACGCAACAAACGTAATAAGATTTCTGTACGATGCAGTATAATCTTTAGCCCTAAAAGGGATTATAAATCTGGAGGTTTAGATAGATGTACAAAGTCTTGGTTACAGAGCACATAGCAGAAGCCGGAATCGAGCTTCTCAGAAACCAACCAGACGTTGAGTTAACTTACGATCCTGAGCTTTTCAGGAACTTTGACAAAATCCTTGAAATTATTCCAGAGTACGACGCAATCATCACAAGGAGTGGAACGCCTGTCAACAAAGAGCTCCTTGAAAGAGCCAGAAAGCTAAAAGTTGTTGGAAGAGCAGGGGTTGGAGTTGACAACATTGATCTTGATGAAGCATCAAGAAGAGGAATCTTGGTTGTAAATGCTCCAACCGGTAATACCCTTGCAGCAACAGAACACACAATGGGAATGATGATCTCCGCTGCAAGGTTGATTCCTTACGCCCACAAATCCCTGAAAGAAGAGAGAAGGTGGGACAGAAAGAAATTTATGGGCGTTGAGCTTGCCGGAAAAACCCTTGGAATCATTGGTTTTGGAAGAATCGGTTCAAGGGTTGGAATAAGGGCAAAAGCCTTTGACATGAAGGTGATAGCCTACGACCCCTACATTAAGAGGGAAAAGGCTGAAAAGCTTGGAGTTGAACTTGTAGATGACCTTGATGTGCTCCTCCGCCGTTCAGACATCATTACAGTCCACACACCTCTTACCGATGAAACCAGAAACATGATTACAAAGAAAGAAATTGAGAAGATGAAAGATGGCGTTATCCTCCTCAACATTGCAAGGGGAGGAATAATAAATGAAAGAGATCTATACGAGGCTTTGGTCAGTGGTAAAGTTAGAGCTGCGGCTGTTGACGTCTTCACAAAAGAGCCTGCAACAGACAATATTCTCCTTGATGCTCCAAACATTATCGTTACTCCTCACATTGGTGCAAACACCTTTGAATCCCAGACAAACGTTGCAGTAATCATCGCAAATCAAGTTCTTGCTGCACTAAGAGGGGATGAAGTAGAGTTTGCAGTTAACGCCCCTTACGAAGATACTGCTGCTGCTAAGGTTCTAAAGCCTTTCATGGAACTTGCTGAAAAGCTTGGTCTCTTCGCCGTTCAGGTTGCATGCTCAAGGTCAAAGGAGATAGTCCTCGAATACAGGGGAGACCTCGGAGAAGACCTGAAACCTCTTACTACTGCATTTCTCAAGGGATTTCTGGAAAAGATCGTCGATATTCCCGTTAACCTGATTAACGCTCCATTCCTTGCAAGAGAGAAGGGTATTTCCATTGTAGAAGTAAGAAGACCTGAAGGAATAAACTTCAAGAAGCTTATGAGGGTTACATGCAAATCCGACGCTGGAGAGTTCACAATTGCCGGAACCGTTATGGATGAAAAGTTTCCAAAGATTGTCGAGATAAACGGCTTCCTCTTTGATCTAACTCCTGAAGGAAAACTTCTGCTCATTAAGAACTTTGACGTTCCTGGAGTAATCGGAAAGCTTGGCTCAATCCTTGGAAAGTACAACGTTAACATTGCAGGATTCCAGCTTGGAAGAATTGAAAGAGGAAAAGAGGCTAAGGGTGTAATCTTAGTTGACAATGACGTCCCACCAGAAGCGATTGGTGAGATTAAGGATATTCCAGAGATTTTAGAAGTTAAGCAGATAAATCTTTAAGTTTTTTTGTCCCCTTGGGGGGACTTTTACGCCTTTTCACATTTTGACTATATACTTATAAACTCCAGTAAGAATCATCACTGTTGCCGTATATTGAAACTTTGTGGCATATCACTTTTGAATCAACCAATTCCAGAAAGCATTCGTCAAAAGTCCTATTATGAAACCAATAATAGCGGAGGCTATAAGTTCTCCTGCTTTACTTTTGAATTTGTACTTCTCAGCGATGTTTCCTTTAGAATCATCTATACTGTTTATTATAGACAAACCTAAATCAACTGCCTTCTTGTAAGCCTCCACTGCCTTTAACGGTTCACGTCCTACTTCGGATAATTCCAGGCTTCTCGCTTCTTTCGCAAGCTTTTTGAATTTCATTCTTTTAGAAAGAAATTCTAAGTCCGAAATGGTTAGAGAAAGCCTTTTGTCATCTGACTTTAAAATTTCATCTATATCTTCATTTAATTGTGTCCACAGAAGTTTATAACAATCTAAAGTTGCTCTTACTATATGATTACAAGCTTTTTCAAGATTGTTGCTTCTTATTTCTGGAGATTCTCTTTCATTGATAGCAACAAAAAGATGGGACAGAGTATTTTCCAGTTCAACAAGAATGTCAAAAGGTTTATCTCCTATGTAGGATACAAGATCTGCGTAGGCTGGTTTAAAAATTTTCTCATAGAGAAAAACTACTTTTTGCAAAGCGTTCATTTTCCAAGGGCTTCTTCAAAACGGGAATCTATATCGTAGAAATGACCTTTAAAAATAGAACCTCTTGAAGTCACCACATTACTATTAGATCTATAACCACTACCTTTATAGTCCTTTCCAATTGCAATAGCATTTATTTCTTCCAAGGTAAGTTTGCGTGGATCCTTACCAAACTTCTGTTCAAAATAGCTTCCCAGCCTTACGCTGAACTTAAACATTGTCATCCTCCTTCTACTCCCTCCTTACTGTAAACTGGAAATTTATTCATCATTATTTCCTGTAACAAGACTTTTAATCTTTTTTCACAAAACTGTCAAATGCCATTAAAGGGTGTTTGAGAAATCACTACAACAAACACAGCCTCTATCCCCCCTTTCTCCTTGTAAAGTTCAAACGTTTTTCCCGGAACAGGTAGCCAATCAGGTCTTCAAAAACCTTTGCCTATCCTCTCTCCTTGAGGTATGCTTTGACTATTTTGAGTATTTTCTTTGGGTTTAGTTTTTTCGCTCTCATAGGGAGAGAGGATAGGCTTTTTTAGT
>CAJXJV010000218.1 GCA_913055135.1 uncultured Desulfurobacterium sp.
GACCCAAGAAGACACGTTGTCTCCGTGGTTTTTGAGTGTGTTGCAAGAGGAGAACCTAAGGGTTCGGACGATGCAAAGGTTGCAAGAGTTTATTCTTACGATGAGATTCCCTTTAAGGAGCTGGTTTTCGATCACAGCCAGATCCTTAAGGACTACCTGACAGATAAAAATTCTATACCTAAGAAAAGAGGAGGGTTGGATTGAGCTTTAAAGCAGTTATCCTCGCAGCAGGCAAAGGGACTCGCTTCAAATCAGACCTGCCCAAAATCCTCCACAAAATACTCGGAAAGCCAATGCTCTGGTACGTTATAAAGGCTGCAAAGGAAGCCGGAGCTGAAGAAATAATCGTTGTTGTTGGACATAAAAAAGAGTTGGTTGAAGAATTCCTGAAGTCAGAGTTTCCTGAGGTAAGAACCGTTCATCAAGAAGAACAGCTTGGCACTGGCCACGCTGTAATGTGTGCTGAGGAACTCCTGAAAGACTACAACAGAAAAGTCGTCGTTTTAAACGGAGACACTCCTCTTGTAGAACCGGAAGAGATAAAAAGACTTGCTGAAGTAGATGGAGATATGGTTGTCCTAACAGGAGAGATTGACAATCCCACAGGCTATGGAAGAGTGATAAGAGACGGCAGAGAGATTTTAAAAATAGTGGAAGAGAAAGACGCAACCGAAGAGGAAAAAAAGATAAAAGAAGTCAACACAGGAATCTACGCCTTTGATTCTAAAAAACTGTTTGGAGCTCTGAAAGAGATAGACAACAATAACGCTCAAGGCGAATATTACCTTCCAGACGTTTTAAAAGTTTTCAGAGACAAAGACTGGAAAGTTGTCCCCGTAGTCGTTAAGGACTTTTCAACCGTTATGGGAGTCAACAACAGATATGAACTCTCAAAAGCCGAAAGAATCCTTCAGGAAAGAATTGTAAAAACACTCCAGCTTTCTGGCGTTACAATCCACAACCCGGAATCTGCCTACATAGAGCCAGAGGTTGAAATCGGAGCAGATACAGAAATCTTCGCCCCTATCTACATTAAAGGAAAAACGAAGATTGGGAAAGGCTGCTACCTTGGAGCTTTTTCCGAGATAGTGGATTCCACAATTGGTGATGAAACGAAAGTTGAAAGCCACTGCTGGATAAAAGGAGCAGTACTTGAACCTGAAACCTCTGTGGGACCTTTTGCAAAACTGAGACCTGGAACCTACCTTGAAAGCGGTGCAAGAGTTGGAACCTTTGTTGAGACGAAAAATGCCCACCTTGAAAGAGGAGCTAAAGCAAACCACCTGACCTATCTTGGTGACTGCAGAATTGGAGAAAACACAAACATCGGAGCAGGTACAATCACATGCAACTACGACGGATTTAACAAGTGGAGAACAGAGATTGGAAAAAACGTCTTTGTTGGAAGCAATACACTTTTCATAGCTCCTGTCAAAGTTGGTGATAACTCCATCACTGCGGCTGGATCTGTTATAACTTCAGATGTTCCAGAAAATACCTTAGCCGTTGCAAGGGCAAAACAGTTAAACTATGAAGGAAAAGCAGAAAGGATTAGAGAAAAGGCAAGGAGAAAAAAGAAATGAACATTCTCCAGAAGATAGTTGAACATAAAAAGGTAGAGGTTGAAGAGCAGAAGAGAAAGTTCAACCTCTCCGTTTTGAGAGAAGAAGCTGAAAGGATGAAAATTCCATACAACTTTAAAGAAGCCCTCTCTGGAAAAGGAATAAACATCATTGCTGAAGTAAAGAAAGCTTCTCCCTCTAAAGGAGTTATAAGAGAAGACTTTGATCCTGTGAAAATTGCTTTGAGCTATGAGAAAGGAGGAGCTAAAGCAATCTCCGTTCTGACCGATAAGAAATTCTTTCAGGGTTCTCCCTATTTCTTAAGACAGGTTGCAGAAACAGTTAAACTGCCTGTTCTCAGAAAGGATTTTATAATTGATGAGTTTCAAATTTACGGAGCAAAAGCTCTTGGAGCATCCTCTTTTCTTCTCATTGTTTCGATACTTTCAGATGAACAGCTCAAAGATTTCCTTGCCTTAGGTAGAGAATTAGGAATGGAACCTCTTGTTGAAACTCACGAAGAAGCGGAAGTGGAAAGAGCTCTGAAAGCTGGAGCAGAAATCATTGGAGTGAACAACAGAGACCTGAAAACCTTCAAGGTTTCCCTTGAAACAACGTTACGAATTCTACCGCTGGTAAAAGAGGAAGGGAAAATTCTTGTTTCTGAGAGTGGAATAAAGGAAAAAGAAGATATTGTTAAACTGAGAAAAGCAGGCGTTGATGCTTTTCTGATTGGAGAAACTCTAATGAGAAGTAAGGAGCCAGAAAGAATTTTGAGAGAATGGGTAGAAAAATAAGGTTATTTCCTGGAGAACTCCTCTATTAGGAGCTCCATCTGTTTTCTTATCTCTCTCTGTCTTTCAAGAACATAGTTAAAGATAAATTTGTAGTTCTCTGAAATTCTATGAAGGTCAACAAACTTAATCCCAACGTTGACAAGGTCTTCGGTAATCTTCTCTTTTCTCACTACTTCTCCCAGAACGGAAATTTCCCTCTCTTTTATTTCAGCTCCTCCACTTACCTTTCTAAAGAAAATAAGTTTCATTCTTATCTTTTTCCCAGGTTCAAAAGCTTTTACTTCACCTTTGAAAATCAGACCTATCCCTCCCACTGATATATCATAGACGTTCAGGAGCACTGAATGAGAACTATTCTCTTTACGATAATCAGAATCTACAGGGAGGTAAGCTAAAGATAAAGATTTCTTCCTTTGGTACCCATATACGTTATTTCCCCTTCCTATTAAAAGTCTAACAGGGCGTTCTTCAGAAATTGTAACCCTCAAGATTTGCCTGTTAAGTATTTCTTCGTTAAATAATTCAGGTTTCTTAGTAGTAAAAGTAATTTCCTTATCATCTATAGAAATAACTTCGAATCTTAACAATTCACTTTCAAAGTTGGCAAAAAACTCTCCAGTGTAAGCAATAACAACCAAAAATTTGGAAGATGTTTTCCACACAAAAAAGTCTTCTTTAACCGATAAAAGGATAATTTTTCCCTTTACAGGAACTTCATGAAAAAAACAGATTACATCCA
>CAJXJV010000219.1 GCA_913055135.1 uncultured Desulfurobacterium sp.
ATTGCATGAAACTAAAAATGTCTTTTAATGTCCACTAATCAGCAACTGTTGAGAAACTCCTTAGACCTCAATTTCAACGTCTATTACTTCGAGCTCTTCTCCACTGATAAGAGAAAGATTGAGAGAATTACACTGTGGACATTCAGGAAAATAAACAGAATCGATTTCAAATTCCTTTTTACAATCGTTGCATCTATATCTTGCAGGGGTTTCTTCTATAGTAAGCTCAGCGTCCTTTATTTTTTTAAACTCTCCCTTGAGGGTATCAAAAGCAAATTGGAATGAGTCAACAACAATACCTGAGAGTTTTCCAATTTTTATCCTGACTTTTGTTATTTTCTTTGCATTCTCTCTATCTGCAAGGTCAGAAAGAGACTGGAGAAGACCTATAACAATCGAAGTTTCGTGCATAGCTATCCTTCCTCTTCGTCAAGTATTGCCATAACCTCATCAAGAACCTTCCAGATTTCTTCTGCGTCCTTTTCGTCTATGATTTCTATGGCATTTCCGACATGAACAATTACGTAATCTCCGACTTTTACTTCATCTTCAGGTAATAACATAATGCTAATATTTCTTCTTACTCCCTTGGCTTCGGCAACAGCCATAGGATAGTTGATTTCAACAACTTTCATTGGAACGCCTACACACATTCAAGCCTCCTTTACTTTCTTTTCCCACCAGATATTAGGATCCTCGGGTTTTTCCTTTTCCTTTGGTTCTATTCCCCAGCTTTTTAGTATTTTGAAAACTAATTTCTCAACCTCAGGTATTTTCTTTTCCAGTTCAGGTGTAAGAGAAGTTCCCGTTTCTATAGATTTGGGAATAATTCCTATTAACTTAATTTCTTCAGGACAGGTTCCTTTTATTTCATTTAAAAGTAGAACTTCTTGAAGACCAAGCTGGTGTGGAGAGAGCTTTAAAGGTAGTTTATCTATAAAGAAATCCTCTTTTTCGTAAATCTTTACATCTCCAGGTCTACCTTCAGCTTTTACGACATCCACAATGAGAAGTTTATCTAAATGGTCAATTTCCGGAGAAAGGAAAATTCCAGCTGTTCCTCCATCTATTAAGACCACATTTTCAGGGAAATCGTACTTTGCTTTCATGAGATAGAGGAGTTTAACTCCAAATCCTTCATCTCTCAGCAGAATATTTCCAACACCCATTATTCCAATCTTTTTCACTTACTTCCTCCTTGTAAGTAGGGCGTTCAAATTAAGAAAGGGGGGAGACAATCTCCCCCCTTCTTTTCAGAATTCAAATTATGAAACTTTTTCTTTGTGTGCAAATTTCTTAAAAAAGGGGAGGTGCCGCTCCCCTTATAGAACCTTGACCCTTACTATTTCTTTACCTTCGGGATCAACCATATGAACAGCACAGGCGATGCAAGGATCGAACGAGTGAACTGTTCTTAGAACTTCAAGAGGCTTTTCTGGATCAGCTATTGGATTACCGATGAGAGAAGCCTCATAAGGACCCATTTGTCCCTTGGAATCCCTTGGACCTGCATTCCAGGTAGATGGAACCACAGCCTGATAGTTCTTGATCTTTCCATTTTCAATTACGCACCAGTGGGAAAGAGTTCCCCTTGGAGCTTCGTGAAATCCACATCCTTTGATCTCACCGGCAGGATAGGATGGTGGGTTAAAAATCTCAAGGTCACCCTTGCTGATATTGTCAACAAGCTGCTCCCACTGTTTGAGAGCAAGATCTGAAAGAATCTGAGCTCTTACTGCCCTCGCAAGATGTCTTCCCGGAGTGGACTGGAGAGCTTCTATATCTACTTTTGTTCCAGCTAAGCTACTGAGCATTGAGAGAGCCTGGTCAACGTACTTTCTGGTAAGCTCGTGTCCCTGAGCATATCCAACGAGAACCTGTGAAAGTGGACCAACCTGCATTGGAACATATTCACCGTTGTGCTTGAACCTTGGAGCTTTAGACCAGGAGTACTTACCATTTTCGTCAACGGTACCGTCTGGCTTAAAGCCTGTGTACTCAGGAACAGTTTCCTCTTCCCATGGATGTCTTGTCCAGTCTCCCTTATACCAGGAGTGGGTAATGCATTCAGTAACGTTGTTAATGAAATATGGATCGTTAAAGCTCTTAATGGATTTAACCGTTGAGAAATCTCCTCCGAATATTGTTCCACCTGGGAGGTCAAAAACCTCACCTTTTGTATCCTGTGGAAGATCGGGAACTGCAAGGTAGTTATCAACCCCTTTTCCATACTGGAGCCAATCCTTGTAAAGGGATGCAATAGCAATAACATCTGGAACGTAAACTTTATGAACAAATTCTCTGACTTCTTCAAGGAGTTGCTTAATGTAGTAGAGCCTATCCATGTTTAAGGTTGCTTCATTGTCGGGATTGATAGCTGTGGCGACACCGCCAACTGCAAGGTTTTGAATGTGAGGGTTCTTACCTCCCAAAATGGCTATTGCCATGTCAGCCTTCCTTTGATACTCAAGCGCCTGAAGGTAATGAACTACCGCAAGAAGGTTAACCTCCGGAGGAAGTTTCATCGCCGGGTGGTTCCAATAACCATTTGCGAAAGGTCCCAACTGTCCAGTTTCTACAAGTTTTCTCAACTTTTCTTGCACGGACTTAAAGATTGGAAGGCTGTTAAGTTTCCAGTCCGAAATACTTTGTGCAAGTCTTACAGCCTTTTTGGGGTCCGCCTTAAGGGCAGAAGTTATGTCAACCCAATCAAGTGCGGACAAGTGATAAAAGTGAACCACGTGGTCGTGCAAAGCATGGGTGGATATGATAATGTACCTTATCATCTGAGCGTTGTAAGGAACTTCAAGTTTCAAAGCGTTTTCAACGGACCTTACAGAAGCAATTGCGTGAACCGTCGTGCAAACTCCACATATTCTTTGAGTGAAAAACCAAGCGTCTCCTGGGTCTCTTCCTTTGAGAATAACCTCTATTCCTCTCCACATTTGGGCAGAAGAATAAGCGTCCTTTATCTTTCCTCCTTCAACTACCGCTTCTATGCGGAGATGTCCTTCTATTCTGGTTACAGGGTCTACTACCACTCTCTTTGCCATCTTTCAAGCCTCCTTACTCGTGAGATTTATGAATGTTTGGCA
>CAJXJV010000220.1 GCA_913055135.1 uncultured Desulfurobacterium sp.
ATAAACGATTCGAAATCCACAAACGTTGACTCTCTGAAGAAAGCCCTTGAGAGCTTCAGGAATGTTATCCTTATAGCTGGTGGAAGTGATAAAGGACTGGATTTTTCTCCTCTACGGGAGCTTGTCAGGGAAAGAGTGAAAAGGATAGTTGCAATTGGAGAGACAGCAGAACAGTTCAGAGAGACTTTCTCTGATATAGTTGATGTAGAGGTAGAGGATAATATTTTTCAAGCAGTTAAAACTGCTTACGAGTTTGCATCTGTAGAAGATACGGTTTTACTTTCTCCAGGATGTGCCAGCTTTGACATGTTTAAAAACTTTGAAGATAGAGGAGAGAAATTTAAAGAAGCTGTGAAACTGCTGGAGGAAAAACTTGCAGAGTAATAGAAGAAAGTTTGCTTTTCTGATATTTATCATCTCTATAGTTCTTTCCATTGCTGGAATAATTTTTGTCTATACTGGCAGTTATTTCTACTGTATAAAACACGGAGTTGCTCCCCATCTTTTTGCACTTAAACAGGGAATTGCCTTTTTCACTGGGGTGGTAATTTCCGTTTTGATTTACAAGTACTTAGATTATAGGAAGCTGGCTGACAGGAAGTATCTCTGGAGTCTCTATGGGGCAGCAATCTTTCTTCTCATTATAGTTCTCATCTTTGGAAAGGAGGTAAACAACTCCAAAAGCTGGATATTCATCGGGGGCTTTTCTGTCCAGCCTGCTGAAATTGCAAAGGTATTGGTAATTCTCTTTGTTTCCGGTTACATAAAGTACAAGTGGTACGAAATCCAGTCCTATCCAAGGATATTTGCTGGCTTTGTTGTTCTTTCCTTTTTTCCGGTTTTCCTTATTCTTCTTGAGAAAGACCTTGGCTCTGCGATGATCCTCTCCATCGTCATTTTTGCGATTCTTTTCATTACAGGACTTAATATCAAGTACGTTCTCTATCCTTCAATCCTGGGTGCAGTGATGTTTGTGGTTGCTGTTATTACAGGACCCTACAGGATAGCAAGGGTAAAGATGCTCCTTGATCCAGCCGGGTATTTCCATGCTCCTGGAAAGTACAACAGCTATCAGCTTGTTCAGGCGTTCGTTGCTTTTGCAAAAGGTGGATTAACGGGAATGGGAATAGGACAGGGAGAACAGTCAAAACTTCTCTTTCTTACGTTCTCTTTCAGCGATTTCATATATGCTCACATTGCCGAAGAAGCAGGAGGAATAGGTGCCGGGCTGGTTCTCCTTGCATTCCTTGCAATTCTTTATCTGGGGCTTTCTATAGCTGATAGAACCGATGAAAAACTTGGAAAGTTTATGGCTTTAGGACTTACACTCTACATCTTCCTTCAAGGCATGGTTCACATGGGTGTCAACCTCGGGCTCGTTCCAACTACAGGAATAACACTACCGTTTATGAGCCTCGGTGGGACATCTCTCATATCGATGTTTATTGCCGTTGGATTCCTCATGAATATTGCAAAGCTCTTACCAAAAGAGGAAAAAATCAACCTGAGAATAATGGAGAGGGGGAGATACGCTTGAAAATCTTGCTGGGCGGAGGAGGCACAGGAGGTCATCTTTTCCCGTGCTTAGCTGTTGCAGACAGGCTTTTAGAGCTCGGTCATGAGATCCTTTATGTGGGAACGGTAAACGGTGTTGAAGGAAGAAAGCAGGAACTTTTACCCCGGAATCGTGTGCTCTTAAACGTAAAAGGAGTCAGAGGAAAGGGTATCAAGAGTGTTTTAAACCTTTTTACAGTTCTTAGATCAACGGGAGAGGCGCTGAAGATAATCAGGGACTTCAAGCCAGATAAGGTCGTTCTCTTTGGTGGTTATGTTTCCTTTCCTCTGGGGGTTTCAGCCTGGTTGTCAGGGGTTCCTCTCATCCTTCAGGAGCAGAACAGTATCCCGGGTAAAACAAACAGATTTCTTTCACGGTTTTCAAAAAAGGTTTTAGTTGGTTACAGGAGTGGAGAAAGGTTCTTTGGAGAAAAGGCAGTTTTCACAGGGAATCCTGTCAGGAAGGAGATCATTCTGGCAGCAAGGGAAAGGGAAAAGGTAAGACAAAAGGCTTTAAATGAGCTCCGGCTCAATCCTGATAAAAAGACGCTTCTTGTGATTGGTGGAAGTCAGGGAGCTCTCTGGCTCAACGAAATCATGGAGAAAACGGTTCCTCTTCTTAAAAGATACAGAGATAAACTCCAGGTTGTTCACATTTCAGGTGAGGGGAAGTCTCCAGAGCTCCAGTCCATCTACAGAAAGGCAAATATTGACGCGAGAGTTTTTCCTTTCTTTGAAGAGGTATGGAAACTCTATGCTGTTGCAGATGGTGTAATTTCAAGGTCTGGAGCTTTAGCTGTTTCAGAAATTGCACTTTTCGGCATTCCAGCTCTCTTTGTTCCTTTTCCCTATGCTGTTGATGACCATCAGTACTACAATGCAAAAGAAATTGAAGAACAGGAGGGATGTTTTTTAAGAAGACAGGAAGAGATTACTCCCAACTTGCTCGTAGAGTTAATTGAAAAGCTCCTCTTTGATATAATCGTAGTAAGGAAATTCTCAGAAAACATTAAAAAATTCGGGATAGAAGATTCTGCAGAGAAAATTGTTAAAGAGATTTTGAGTGATGGATAGAGTTAAGAGGATTGTTGAAGCGGCTATTTTCCTTTCTCAGGAACCTGTTTCTGCTGAAAAGCTCTCTGAAAAACTTGATTTAGAGGTTGAGAAAGTTGAAGAGGTAATTAATCAACTGATTGAAGAGTACAGGGACAGGGGAATTATTATCAGGAAAATTGGTGGAGGGTACAAGTTCTTCACAGCTTACGATCTCTCTGAAACTATAAAACAGTTTGTAGAGGATAGACCGGTAAAGCTGTCAAAGCACCTTTTAGAAGTTCTTGCAATAGTGGCGTATAGACAGCCTATAACAAAGAGAGAGATAGCGCAGATCAGAGGACAGAACCCTGATGGAGCTCTAAAATCTCTTCTTGAAAAGGGATTAATAGAGGTTGCAGGAAGAGCAAGTTCTCCTGGAAGACCTAAGCTCTACAGGACAACCAGGGCATTTCTTTACCATTTCG
>CAJXJV010000221.1 GCA_913055135.1 uncultured Desulfurobacterium sp.
AAAGGTTGTTTCTGCTGCAGATAAGAGGGGGAACATTCCTATACTTTCGAATATCCTTCTGGAGGCTGATGACAACATTTTGAGGCTTACTGCAACAAACCTTGAAATTGGAGTTTCTACACTTATCGATTGTGAGGTAGTTGAGCCTGGCAGGACCACAGTAAATGCTCAAAAGGCAGCAAAGTTATTTTCCAGTCTTACTGGAGAAGAATTTGAAGTTGAAACAGACGACAACAGATTAATAGTTAAGTCAGCCAATTCCCGTTTCTCTCTCGCAGCCCTTTCTCCGGACGAATTTCCAGAAGTTGAGCTCCCGGAGAACTTTGGAGTGAAATTGCTTTCCTCAGATGTCGATAGGGCAATAAAGAAAGTTTCCTATGCTGTCAGCAAAGATGAAGCCCGTTACATTCTTACCGGTGTCTATTTTTGTTCCTTAGGAGACAGGATACACGCTGTTGCTACAGATGGTCACAGGTTAGCTCTCTACGAAATGAAAGCTGAAGCTGAGGAGTTCTCAGCAATTATTCCGAGGAGATCTCTTGCAGAGCTCAGGAAACTCCTCAGAGAGAGCGATGAAGTTGAATTCCTTGGAAAAGAGAACAAAATCTTCTTCCGTGTTGGAGATACGCTTCTCTGGAGCTCTGTAATAGAGGGAGAATATCCAGACTATATGGCTGTTATTCCGGAAGATAATCCCCTTAAATGTGTGGCAGGTAGGGATGAGCTTGTAAGTGCTCTCAAAGAGGTTTCTGTTATCTACGATAAAGAAGAGGTTAGAGCTGTCGTTATTAGCATAACACCGGGAAATATGAAGTTGACTGCAAAGAAAATGGATATCGATTCTGCTTCTGAAGAAGCAGAGGTAAACATTCCGGTTGAGTACAACGGAGAAGAGTTTGAGATAGGCTTCAACATTAACCATCTTCTTGAATCTGTTTCTTCTTTTGATGGTGATACCATTAAAATACTGATGGATCAGCCCATATCTCCGGTTTTAGTTGTTTCTGATGAGGAACCTGAGCTGAAGAATGTGATAATGCCCATGAAGGTATGATTGATGGGAAGGGTTAAAACTGTTCCCAACATATTGACGCTAATCAGAATACTGCTTCTGCCTTTCATAGTTGTTTTAATTGTTAAAGGAAAGTTTTACTTTGCTCTTTTTCTCTTTGTTATAAGTGCCATTACCGACTTCCTGGACGGATATATCGCAAGGAAATTTAAGAGTATTACCAGCCTTGGGATGCTTCTTGATCCTGTTGCAGATAAGCTTTTGACCTCTTCAACTCTTATTTCCCTTGCCTATGTTAAGCTATGCGATCCCTATTCTGTCATTGCAATCGTTGGAAGGGAGGAAGCTGTAACTGGAATGAGAGCGATAGCTGCCTCGAGAGGTCTGGTCATCCCTGCATCTAAGGGAGGAAAAATAAAGACAACTCTGATAATGGTTTCAATTGTTTTGCTTCTTTCAGGGTTGAGAGATGCAGGAGAGATTCTCCTTATACTTTCTGCTCTTGTTGCCCTTTATACTGGAATAGTCTATTTTGTGAGATTCTTCAAAGTTCTTGGAGATGGAAATGGTTGATTTTGTAGTGATTGTTTCATGTGTTCTGGCGTTTATCTTTGGTTCGATTCCTTTTGGTTACGTTATTGGAAAGTTGAAAGGTGTTGACGTTAGACAGCACGGAAGCGGAAATATTGGTGCCACGAACGTTTCAAGGGTTCTTGGAAAAAAATATGGAGCTTTAGTTCTTTTCCTTGATGCTTTAAAGGGAGCTCTGCCTGTTTTAATCTTAAAAGTTTTAGGGTTTCCTCTTGAGTATCAGGTTCTTTCAGGATTTTTTGCCATTCTGGGACACTGTTTTTCTCCTTTCCTCAAGTTCAAAGGTGGGAAAGGAGTCGCCACTGGACTTGGTGTTTTCCTTGTTGTTTCTCCAAAAATCACTCTCGTTGCTTTCTTTATTTTTCTTCTTGTTTTCTTTCTTACCCGTTATGTATCTTTAAGTTCTATTACTGCTGCTCTTTCCTATCCTGTGATATTCAGGTTATTTGGAAAACCATCTGATTTTACCTCTCTTTTGATCTTTCTGACTGCGTTTGTCGTTGTTGGAAAACACTACCAGAACATCATAAGGCTTTTGAAAGGAGAGGAAAAGAGGTTTAAATGATGGATCTTAAAGGGTATTTGAAAGAAAGGAAAAACATTATAGATAGGGAAATTCTTAAATATCTACCTTCTGACCCACCTTTTGGAAAAAGACTCTATGAAGCTGTTAAGTACTCTCTGACAGTTGGAGGGAAGAGGTTAAGACCAATTCTCTGTATGGCAGGTTGTGAAGCAGTTGGAGGAAATTACGAGGATGCTTTAACTCCAGCCTGTGCAATAGAGATGATTCATACCTACTCTCTGGTCCACGATGACCTACCGGCTATGGATAATGACACTTTGAGGAGAGGTCATCCGACGACCTGGTATAAGTTTGATGAAGCCACAGCTATTCTTGCAGGTGATGCTCTTCTTAATAGGGCTTTTGAGGTTCTTTCAGAGTGGGAATTTGACTGTGAGAGAAAAGTTAAAGTGATTCAGGAGATTTCAAAAGCTTCCGGAATGCTTGGAATGGTTTTAGGACAGCAGTGCGATATGGATGCAGAAGGTAGAAAGGATGTAACCATAGAAGAGCTCCTCTTTATCCACAGACATAAAACTGGAAGACTTATAACTGCTTCTGTTGTTTCAGGTGGGATTACCGGTAGAGGAAGTGAAGAGGAAATTGAAGCTTTGAGACGGTATGGAGATGGAATTGGTCTTGCATTTCAGATAATAGATGACGTTCTTGATGTTGTTGGGGATCAGGAAAAGATAGGAAAAAGGGTAGGTTCAGACCTGGAAAAGGGAAAGATTACTTTTGTTACTTTTTTTGATGTTGATGGTGCAAGGGAAAAAGCAAGAGAGGAAATTGAGAAGGCAATTTCTGCTCTGGAAGTTTTTCCACTGGAGAGAGTAGAACCTCTTGTAAAGTTAGCTCACTTCATAGTTGAAAGAGAAT
>CAJXJV010000222.1 GCA_913055135.1 uncultured Desulfurobacterium sp.
CCACAAACTTATACCTGTGGTGATACTTTAATTTAATACCTTTTGGCAACGTGTTGGCAGGAACATAACCTGCAATATCATCAGGAAGCTCAATCCAGTAACCGGATTTATCTTCTCTTACAACGACTCCCCCGACAGCCTTCCCCGACTTATACTTTTCTTCGACATCTTTCCACGGATCTTCCGTAATATCTTTAATGCTCAAAACCAATCTCTCTTTGTCTTTCTCTATCTTTTTAATTTTCACTTTTATTTTGTCCCCTATCTTTGCCACGTCAAAGGGCGTTTTTAAACCTGACCAGGAAATATCACTTTTATGGACCAGACCATCCACTCCCTGAACATCAACAAATATTCCAAAATCAACAACATTTTTAACTATACCTTCTACAACTTCACCCTCTTTGAGTTTTTTGAGGGTCTCTTTCCTCATCTGAGCTCTTTTCTCTTCAAGAAGCTTACGTCTCGAGATTACAATGCTTCTTCTCTTCCTATCTATTGAAAGAACCTTTGCCTCAATCTCTCTATCAAGCCAGTCGTCAGGTTTTGTAACAGGCATAATGTCAACCTGAGACATGGGAAGGAAAACAGTTATTCCCTCTTCAAGAGCTACTTTGTATCCTCCCCTTACCCTCTGTTTTATCCTTCCCCTTACAATACCTTTCTTTTCTATCTCATCTGCAATTCTTTCCCACTCTTTAATAGAGCGGGCACAGTTTACAGATAAAAGGGCATATCCCTCCTCCGTTTCCGGTTCTATGATGCAGACATCTATTTTTTCTCCGGGCTTAGGTTTATACCCAAGTTCTTTAAGGGGAATTATTCCTTCTGATTTCCAGCCAAAATCGACAAAAACTTCTCTACCTGTAACTTTAACGACAGTACCTGTAATCACTTCTCTGTTCAGACGTTTGAAGCTTTCTTCCAGTAGCTTTGCAAACTCCCCTTCCACTTATCTCTCCCCCTTTATCAAAAAGTCTAATATAATTCACGACTTCCTCTATAACCCATTGTGGTGTTGATGCTCCAGCCGTAATTCCTATACTCTTTGCTCCCTCAAACCAACTATGGTCTATCTCCTCTTTAGATTCAATATGATAGCTCCTCTCATTTACGCTCTTTGAAATCTGGTAAAGCTTTGTTGTATTGGAGCTGTTCTTCCCCCCAACAATGAGCATTACATCAACCTGAGAAGCAAGCTTTTTCGCTTCATTCTGCCTGATAGAAGTGGCATTACAGATAGTATTGTAAACTTTTAACTCTTTGACCTTTAACGATAGTAGAGAAACAGCTTCCCTGAGGAAATCCACATTTAAAGTTGTCTGACAGACAACGCCTAACCTTGGCATTCTTGGAAGTCTCTCTATCTCTTCAATTGTGTCTATTATCATTGGAGAGTTAATAACATGACCGGCTATACCTATAACTTCCGGATGTTTCGGGTTACCCAGTATGAGAACAGGATACCCCTCTTTTTCAAGTCTTATCACCTTTTCGTGAACGTCCTTAACAAAGGGACATGTGGCATCAACTATCTGAAGACCTTTATTCTTAAGGAAATTGATAACTTGAGGCGCCACACCGTGGGATCGGATAATAACGGTATTACCCGATTCTAAAGCCTCCATATCCTCAATGAATTCCATCCCTAACTTCTTTAACCTTTCTATTTCCCGTCTATTGTGAATTAACTCACCAAGACAGTAGGTTTTTTTCGTTTTTCCTATGGCATCAACGGCAATGTTCACAGCTCTCTTAACACCCCAGCAAAAACCTGCACTTTTAGCTACTCTTATTTCCAACCTTTAGCTCCTTTATCTTCTCCATAAGTATATCAGCCGCTTTCTGATAGTTTTCCTTACTATCTTTTAAATCTATGTAAAAAGGTTTTCCAAATCTAACAGTTACCTTAGGCCACCCAGAAATTATTTTCTCTTTACCTATAACTTTTTCACTTCCCTCTATTAAACATGGAACTATTGGAGCCTTTGCTTTGAGAGCAACCATACCTGCTCCCCATTTTGCTCTGATGAACTTTTCAGCAGGAGCTCTTTGACCTTCCGGAAAAATGCAGACAAGCTCACCGTTATTTAAAATCTCTAAGGCTGTTTTTAGAGCTCTCAGATCAAGTTTTCCCCTTTTTACAGGAAAAGCATTTCCCCAGTGTTTTATTAAAGATGAAAGAGAATAGATATACAATCTGTGTAAGTTGTCAAGTTGGGTGTAAAGTTGGATGCAGTTTCTGTTTAACTGCAAAGGGAGGGTTTGTTAGAAATTTAACTCCTGCTGAAATTGTCGCTCAAATCTGGTTTATTAAAAAAATTAAAAATTTCCCTGCAACAAAATCTATAAATGTGGTTTATATGGGAATGGGAGAACCTCTCGATAATTATGAAAATATGGTTAAAGCTATCAAAATAATCTCTGATGAGAATGGATTACATATATCTCCAAGAAGACAAACATTATCTACAAGTGGGATTGCTCCAAAAATAGAAAAACTTGGAAAGGAGCAGTTAGGTATAAATTTAGCCATCTCCCTCCATGCAGTTGATGATAAACTGAGAGAGGAACTTATTCCTATGAATAAAGCTTATAACATTCAATCGGTTATTGAAGCGGTTAAAAAATTCCCTGTGGATAAAAGAAAAAAGGTGCTATTTGAGTATTTAGTTATTAAAGATATCAATGATGATGAAAAGAGTGCAAATAAACTTGTCAAACTTCTTAATGGTATTAAAGCAAAAGTTAATCTAATCTATTTTAATCCATATCCCGGAACTGATTTTAAAAGACCAGATGATGATACGATGAAAAAGTTTCAAGATTATTTAATAAACAAAGGCATAATGTGCACGATTAGAAAAAGTAAAGGAATGGATATCTCCGCTGCTTGCGGTCAACTTAGAGAAAAAGAATTAAGGAGCAATGATGGCTGAATTAAAATATTTACCGGCTGGTATTAGACTACATCTTAAAGAAATTATTTATAAATTTACGGATGATTTGAGTAAATAT
>CAJXJV010000223.1 GCA_913055135.1 uncultured Desulfurobacterium sp.
CAACTGCTGAGAAGATAAAGCTTGGGAATCCTCATGCACGCTTCTATATTGTAACAGAGAGGTACGAAGTAAAATCGGATGTGGATATCGCCTATACCAAGATAGATCAAATTTTTGTTCTGAGAAAACAGTTTCAATGCAGAAATGGTGAGTTAAATCCTATATATCCTGATGTGGTATGGAAGTTGTACAACGAAGTTGTTGGCTATTTAGGTTCTTCCTGGGCTGATGTGAAAACAAAAGTTGAGGAAAGTGGAATAGTTTTATGATGGGCTAACACAATTTTGAGGGAAAGATGGCAGTAACGACTGAAAAAAAAGCTATACAGGAGAATTCAAAAGTTCCAGAAAGGCTTGTTTATGAGATGGTTAATGGAGAACCTATCTATTATAGGGATTATGATAAAGTCCTTTCCGGAGAAAAGAGGCTGGAGGAAGTTTTGGGTAGTAGTTCTATTCAGGCAATACTTGTAGCCCTGATTCTGAAAGCTTTATTTCAGCAATTACCAGAAGATTACATTCTGGCAACCAATGAAATGGGATTTAAACTTGCTCCGAAAAGCTGGAGAAACCTTGATATAGCCATTTTTAGCAAGGAAGAACTGAACAGAGAAGGAATAAAGGATTCCTACACAGAAGTTCCGCCAGAAGTTGTTATTGAGATTGATACAAAGGCAGATTTAAAAAAGTATGAGGGAAGTTTTGATTGGTATATGAAAGAGAAGATTGATGACCTGTTAAACGCTGGTGTTGAAAGGGTTATCTGGATTACAACATTTGATAGAAAAATTCTTGTGGCGGAAAAAAATGAAAGATGGTTTATAACAAACTGGAGTGATACTATTGATGTGATAGACGGTATAAAACTAAATCTTGAAGGACTCCTGAAATCGGAAGGATTAAACGTAGAGAAATAGAACCAGCACTGTGAGGTTGATAAATGAAGATATTAGAGGGTGAACTAAAAGCTGAAGGTATAAAGTTCGCGATAGCTGTAAGCAGGTTTAACTCTTTTATCACAGAAAGGCTTCTTGAGGGAGCAGTTGACTGCATCGTAAGGCATGGAGGAAGGGAAGAGGATATAACTGTTGTGAAAGTTCCAGGTGCTTTTGAACTTCCTCTTGTTGCAAAAAAGCTTGCAAAGATGGATTTTGATGCTGTTATTGCTCTCGGTGCTGTGATAAGAGGAGAAACTCCTCATTTTGACTACGTTGCTGCTGAAGTCAGCAAAGGAATTGCCAATGTTTCTCTTGAGGCTGAGAAGCCAATCGTCTTTGGTGTTCTCACAACAGACACTGTGGAGCAGGCAATAGATAGAGCCGGAACAAAGGCTGGTAATAAAGGCTGGGAAGCTGCTCTTTCTGCAATTGAAATGGTCAATCTCCTGAGGGAGATCAAATGACAAACAGGGACAAGAAAAGAGCAAGAGAACACGCCTTCCTGATGATGTATCAGTATGACATCGGAGGACTTCCTCCAGAAGAGATTGCTCTCAACTACTGGGAAGATAATAAAGAGAGTGAAGAGATTAGACAGATGGCAACATACCTCTTCAAAAAGACCGTTGAAAATCTTAAGAACGTTGATATGGAAATTTCAAAATACCTGAAAAAGGGATGGCTAATCTCAAGGCTTATGCCGATGGATAAATCTATTCTTCGTGTTGCCACATACGAGATCCTGAAAGAAAAATTCTCTCCAGTAGAAGCGGTTATCAACGATGCTGTGGATCTTGCAAAAGTTTACGGTGAAGATGAAAAATCTCCAAAGTTCATAAATGCTATTCTTGACAAGGTGGCAAAGAGTAAGGAAACTTCATGAAAGTTGGACTCCTTGCTGGAAAGGGAGAGCTCCCTTTAGAATTTCTGAAATCTGCAAGGAATAGAGGTATAGAGACTATAACTTTTGCCCTTGAAGGAATTGCAAATTCTGAAGTTGAAAAATATTCCAACAAAGTTATCTGGATAAAGCCATTCAAACTCGGTAAATTTCTAAAGGTACTAAAAAAAGAGAAGATAAGCGAAATAGCCATTCTTGGAAAAGTTGAACACAAAAGCGCAATTTCCCTGAATGGATTTGATTTGAAAGCTTTAACTTTTTTAGCTTCTCTACGAGATAGAAAGCCTGAGACAATAATAAAAGGGATAATTTCAGAAATTGAAAAGGTAGGGGTAAAGGTTATTGATCCAACTGAATATCTGTTCCATCTTCTTCCTGAACCTGGTGTAATCTACGGAAAACTTACAGACGAGCTCAGGAAGGAAGTAGAATTCGGAATGAAGATAGCAAAAGAAATTGCTTCTCTTGATATTGGTCAAACGGTGGTTGTAAAGGATAAAACAGTTATTGCAGTTGAAGGGATAGAAGGGACAAACAGGTGCATAGAGAGAGGTGCAGAGCTCGCTGGAAGAGATTTTGTTGTTTGTAAAGC
The DNA here is from genome assembly GCA_913055135.1 of uncultured Desulfurobacterium sp. Classification (GTDB taxonomy): domain Bacteria; phylum Aquificota; class Aquificia; order Desulfurobacteriales; family Desulfurobacteriaceae; genus Desulfurobacterium. The sequence continues at coordinate 2,431 of CAJXJV010000223.1, forward strand.
TGCAAGAAAGAATCAGGATATGAGGGTTGACGTTCCCACGGTTGGATCTGAGACAGTTGAATTGATTGGCAGGCTTAAAGGGAGAGCTCTGATATTTGAAGCTAAAAAAACATTCTTACTTAATAGAGAAAAAGTAATAGAGATTGCACAAAATTATGGAATAACGGTTGTTGCAGTCTGATATGGAGAAGTCAGAAATTCTTTAGCTATAAAGAAAAGAAAAAATTTGATAATTTAGAAAGTGCTGGGAGTTAACAATATGGGCAATAACAAGATAACTCTAAAACAGCTTGAAACTCATTTGTTCAAGGCAGCTGATATTCTAAGAGGCAAGATGGATGCTTCGGAATATAAATACTCTGTACCGTTACAGGTTCTTGAAGTAGAAAGAGATAAAGAAGTTAAAAAGCTGAATGAGTTTTTAAGCAAATTTGGTTACGGGAGTAGAAGTAATGAAAAGGTAATGAATGGGTAATGAATGAGTAATGAAAATTTGAAAACAATTGGAGATTAGTTGGCGATTGGTTGGCGATTTTGGTAATTACGTGGGGTTTTTTGGAATTTGAATATGGATTTTAGGAGA
>CAJXJV010000224.1 GCA_913055135.1 uncultured Desulfurobacterium sp.
CGGAATAATTGCTGAAAACTCTTCAGCTTCAGCTTTCATCTCGTAGAGAGCCAATCTGTGACCATCTGTAGCAACAGCGTGTATTTTATCTCCCAGGGAACAAAAATAAACACCGGTAAGAATATAGCGGGCTTCATCCTTACTAACCGCATAAGAAACTTTCTTTATTGCCTTGTCAACATCTGAAGAGAGCAACTTCACTCCGAAACTTTCTGGAAACTCAATTTCCGGGAATTCATCTGGAGAAAGAGTTGCAAGAGAAAAACGGGAATTGGCGGATTTAACTATTAGCCTGCTATCTCCCGCCTCAACCTCAAATTCCTCTCCAGTAAGGCTGGAAAATAGCTTTGCTGCCTTCTGGGCATTTACAGTGGTCCTGCCAGGCTCAATTACTTCACAGTCGATAAGTGTAGAAACTCCAATTTCAAGGTTTGTAGCAGTAAGCCTTAAAATGTTGTCATCAGCCTCTAAAAGGATATTCGAAAGTATAGGAATGTTCCCCCTCTTATCCGCAGCAGAAACAACTTTTTTCACAGCTTCTCTAATTTTATCCTTACTAATTCTAATTTTCATTTTACTCCTCCCTTCCTTTACTATTAGTAGTAATAGTAAAATGCACAAAAAGAGTTCATAGGTGCCTTCAGCTATTTTATTCTATAATAATTTTTCCTGAAGGTGTGGGTAACGTTGTGGATAAACCTGTGGATAACTGTGGACTTATCCACAGGTTATGGTAATTTTTGTGGATAAATTAAACAATCTGTTGTTTATCCACACATAAGAAGGTTGTCCACAAAATTATCCACATAAGTTATCCACATACACTGTGGATAACTTATCTTAGGCTGCCCAGGAGTGTATTCATCTGTGATTCCAACTCCAAGAGGATCTGATTAATCTCGTGGTTTTCCTTCCTGAGATTTTCAATCTTATTGACTGCGTGCATCACTGTTGTGTGATCATCCCTGTTGAAGGCTGAAGCTATTTTCGGGAATGAGAAGTTTCCAAACTTCCTTGCCAGATACATTGCTACCTGTCGTGCAAGGGCTATTTGTTTCTTTCTTGAAGAACCCTCTATCTGTTCGATCTCAACTCCGAATTTTTCACAGACGAGTCTCTTTATCTCGTCTATCGGAACGTCTGATCTGGAAGGACTTTCAACCTTTACGGAACTATCTATACTGAACATTGATCTTACAAGATCTTCATCGATTGGTCTTCCTTCAAGGCTTGCCTTTGCCTTCAGTTTTATGAGAGCTCCTTCAAGCTGCCTGATGTTTGATTTTATAATTGTTGCTATCAGCTTTAGAACGTTGTCGTCTATGTCTATTCCTTCTGTTTCTGCTTTTCTTCTCAGTATTGCAATTCTTGTTTCAAAATCTGGAGGCTGTATATCTGCGATTAATCCCCACTCAAAGCGACTTCTGAGCCTTTCAGTGAGCATGGGGATATCCTTTGGAGGTCTATCGCTTGTTAGAACCACCTGTTTGCCAGCGTCGTAAAGGGCATTAAACGTGTGGAAGAACTCTATCTGAGTTCTATCTTTGCCACTGATGAACTGGATGTCGTCTATAAGGAGAACGTCAACAGTTCTGTACTTTTCTCTGAACTGGGTCATTCTGTCGTTTCTCAGAGCGTCGATGAGGTCGTTCATAAAGCTTTCTGTTGTTACATAAACAACTGTTTTTGATGGTGTTGTGTTTTTTATGAAGTTTCCAATTGCCTGCATCAAGTGGGTTTTCCCCAGCCCTACGCCTCCATAGATGAAGAGTGGGTTATACGCCCTTCCGGGGTTTTCCGCTACGGCTATTGCGGCAGCGTGGGCAAACTGGTTGCTTGCACCAACAACAAAGTTTTCAAAAGTGTACTTTGGATTTAGGTTTGATTCGATTTTCTCTTTCTTTTCCTGACCTTTGAAGAGGTTGAGCTCTAATTGAAGGGGTTTGTGAACTTCCTCTGGCAGTAGAATCTTGACCTCAAGATATTTCCCGAACTCCTTTGAAGCAATCTCTTTAATAAGGGGGAGGTAGTTCCTTTCTAAGTATTCTTTTACGATTCGGTCCTTGGCTTTTATTTTCAGGGTTTTTGAATCAACGGATACAAGCTTTAAGTCCTTGAACATTGTTTTAAAGAGCTGAGGTTTTATCTCTTTTTTTATTTCGTTGAGACACTTATCCCACAAAGCATCCACTTTAAACTACCTCCCCGTAAGTGTCTATATATGCACCTACCATTTTAGCAACTGAGAAGTTATCCACAACCTTTTGGTAAGCATTTAGAACAACTGCACTTTTGAGCTTTTCATCCTCTAAAAGCCTTGAAATTCCGTCTGCAAGAGCCTGGGGATTTCTTCGTGGAACGAGTATGCCTGTTTCTCCATCAATTACAACCTCTGCAGTGCCTCCCGCATTTGTTGAAACAACGGGAGTTTTTAATAGCATTGCAATGAGAAGTGAGCTCCCGAGCCCCTCAAAATCTGATGGAAGTACAAAGATATCGAAAGCTTTTATGTAGTTTTCTATGTCCTTTTTAAAACCTATTAATTCAAAATTTTTCTCGAGATTTAGTTTCTTTATCAGTAATTGGAGTTCATTTTTCAATTTTCCTTCGCCTGCGACGACAAACTTAGCTTCTGGATACTTCTTAACAAGGATTTCTGCAGCTTTTATGAAGTTGGGAATGTTCTTTTGCTCGGTAAGAGCAGCTGCTGAACCTATAAGAGGTTTTCCTTTTAACTCTTTTCTGATTTTCTTTACCTTTTCGTAATTAACACTTTTTTCAACTTCTGCATCGTAGATGACTTTTAGTTTCTCTGGAGGAAGATGGAGGGACTTTTCGAGGACTTTTTTAACGTAGTGTGAGATTACCACTATTTTGTCTGTTAATTTATATTTCAAAGTCGTTATTTTGTTTTTTCTTGGAGTGTAGTCAACTCTTCTTGTATAAATAAGAGTCTTTTTGTGAAACTTCTTTGAAAGAGCAGAAATTGTATGGGC
>CAJXJV010000225.1 GCA_913055135.1 uncultured Desulfurobacterium sp.
TTTTCTCTGCTATTTTGAGGGTGTTAAAGACTGCGTGGGGAACTTCTCTGAAGACTTCGAGCATTTCAAGAGCATCTTTGAAGTAGAACTCCTTCGTTGGAAACCGCATTCTATTTGCATCGGACAGTTTCTTTCCCGTCTGGAGACATAGGAGAACATCATGGGCTTCCCAGTCCTCTTTTTCAAGGTAGTGGGCATCATTTGTTGCAACTAAATCGATATCAAGCTCCTTTGAGAGTTTAATGAGAAACTGGTTTGCCTTCTGCTGGTCTTTTAAGCCGTGGTATTGAATCTCAAGGTAGAAATCATCACCGAAGAGTTCCTTATACCACTTTGCAACTTTTTTGGCTTCCTCTTCCCTTCCCTGGAGATAGAGGACAGGAATTTCTCCCTGAATACAGGCAGAAAGGGCGATTAATCCTTCACTGTACTTTTCAAGAACCTCTTTGTCTATTCTTGGTTTGTAGTAAAAGCCTTCAAGGAAACCTATTGAACTGAGCTTCATAAGGTTTTTGAGACCTGTTTCATTTTTCGCCAGAAGAACCAGATGGTAACTTCCTTTTTCTCCTTCATTGCCTTTTTGCTTATCAAACCTTGAACCTTTAGCTATGTAAAATTCCTGACCGATAATTGGTTTTATTCCTTCAGCGGTACACTCTTTATAGAGTTCGTACGATGCATGCATATTGCCGTGATCTGTAACGGCAACAGCAGGCATTCCGTACTCTTTTGCTTTTTTAACCAGGTCTTTTATCTTTATCGCTCCGTCAAGGATTGAGTACTGGGAGTGGAGATGAAGGTGGACGAAATCTCCTCTGTTTGCCATGTTATCTCCTTATCTTTCTTTTTCAAGAAAAAAAGCTATACTTACCAATGAAATTTTACAACGAGGACAAAAGTCGTGAAGAAAAGCTATCTGGCAGACTGGACTTTTGGAAAGATAGCCTTAGCCTCCACTCTGCTTGTGATAGTTATCTTAGCAATGCTCTTCTTTGTTCTCTATAGAGAATCTTCTCCTTCCATTCACACTTTTGGAATCTGGAATTTCATTACTTCTACAGTCTGGAACCCACCTATGGAGAAGTTTGGTGGAGCTCCAGCCATTTTCGGTACCATTGTAAGTACAGTAATCGCTATTCTGATAGCCGTTCCTGTTGCCATTGGAATAGCCATATTCCTTACAGAGATTTCTCCCCACTTTCTAAGAACTCCTGTGGGCGTTGCTGTAGAACTCCTTGCTGCAATTCCAAGTATCATTTATGGTATGTGGGGACTTTTCTACTTTGCGCCGTTTATGAGAGATAAAGTTCAACCTATAATTCATGCAACATTTGGGAAAATTCCGGTGGTTGGAGAGTGGTTTGCTGGTTACACTCCAGGAATAGGTCTTCTAACAGCTTCAGTAGTCCTTTCCATAATGATTCTTCCCTTTACTGCAGCAATTGCCAGGGATTCTTTCAATATGGTACCCAACATTTTAAAAGAGTCCGCCTACGCTCTGGGGGCAACAAAGTGGGACGTTATGAAGGATGTTGTCATTCCCTATGCAAAACTTGGAGTAATTGGAGGAATTATTCTCTCCCTTGGAAGAGCTCTTGGAGAGACAATGGCAGTTACATTTGTAATGGGTAACCAGCCTGTAATTCCCCATTCGCTCCTTGAGCCAGCAACCTCAATTACAGTAACACTTGCCAATGAATTTACGGAAGCAGATACAGATCTTTACCTTTCCAGTCTCTTTTACCTTGCCCTCATACTCTTTGTTATGAGTTTCCTCGTTATAGCTATAGGAAAGTTCGTATTCCTGAAAAAGGTTGAGAGGTAAGTGTTGGACGCATTTACAAGGAGGAAGATAGTCAATAACATTATTCTCGTTCTCTCAACAGTAGCAGCTCTCTTTGGAATTATGTGGCTTTTCTGGATATTGGGAACGCTACTCTACAAAGGATTTTCTATGCTTTCCCTTGAAATTTTCATGGGAGATCCACCATCTCCTGGTGAAGAGACGGGTGGACTGAAACACGCAATTGTAGGACAGACACTCATTGTTCTAACCGCAACGGTTATTGGAATACCGCTTGGGATACTTGCTGGAACTTACATTGCCGAGTACGGAAAAAACAGCAGATTGGCAAACATTGTCAGAGACCTTTCAGACATAATGATGAGCGTTCCATCTATAGTAATTGGTACATTCATCTATGCGATTCTGGTTAAGCCTGTTGGACACTTTATGGGAATAGCGGGTTCTCTTTCTCTTGCCATAATGATGATTCCAATAATCTTGAGGACGACTGACGATATGTTGAGGCTTGTACCACCGGAACTTAGAGAGGCTGGTTATGCTCTTGGAGCAACCAAGTTCAAGGTGATAAAGGATATTGTTTATAGGGCTGCAATAACCGGGATCTTAACCGGAGTTATCCTTTCCGTTGCAAGAATTGGAGGAGAAACTGCTCCACTACTCTTTACATCTTTCAACAACAACTTCTTTACTTTCGATATGACACAGCCGATGGCTTCTCTAACTGTTACGATGTACGACTATGCAATGAGCCCATACGAATACTGGCAAAAACTTGCCTGGGCTGCCGCTATAATCCTGACTGCCGGTGTTCTTGGAGCAAACATTCTTGGAAGAGTAATGGCTTACTGGAAGTTTAGAAAATAGGAATTGTTTACCATGAATGCGGAAAGGTTAAAGACAAAAGGAGAGATTATGATTAAAAGGGCAGAAAATCAGTTCTGGGCTTATGAGATAGATAATGGGATTGGTGAAAGAGACTTGGTTTTGCTAGACAATGTTCAATTTATATACGAACTTTCTCTGGCAGAAATGGAATTGAGGTCTTTTGGTGTAAATTTTGAGGTAACCAATGGATTAAGAGAATTTAAAATCTTAAACAAGTCCGAAGAATTAAAAGAACTGATAAAAAAAAGGAGCTCTTACTTCAAATCTGTGGATGGAGAGTTTACCGATTACT
>CAJXJV010000226.1 GCA_913055135.1 uncultured Desulfurobacterium sp.
TGGCGACTGTAACGGTTGTAGTTGCCCTGATTCTTTTCTACATTGAACATACGCTATTCGGTGGATGTTAAGATGGAGGAAAAAGAATTAAAAGTAGAAGCACTTAAAGTTAGGAAAGAACTTCTATTTACATTATTAAAATTACTCCTGGGATTAATAACCTTGTTGCTTTCTGGATTAACGGGAATACTTTACAAAGAAGGATCAAAGGTAACAGGATGGTTACTTTTAGGTGTTTCTCTGTTAGTAATATTGGGATTAGTTGTCTCTATGGTAATAAACGAAATTCACCAGGTTGCTAAAGAATTGAAGGAGCAGGATGCTGATAATCCATTTTTAAATGAACTTCCTTTGGGCGACAAGCTACAATTCTTAAATGACCCTGTAATATCTTTTTCCCTTAGTGTAGCTGTTGACCTGATAATGTCATTTGACAAATGTAATAGTTGTTCTTCGGAATCCTGTGCTACCGCTCACGGAGAGTATAAGGCATATTCATTGATTTCGAATGGTCTCTGCCATTACGTGGGTTCTAAATGTGCCTGGAAAATTCCTCTAATTGGATGTCTTAGAAGAGCTTATCGATACTGCTGTTATGATTCAAAGTTTGCAAGGATACTTGTAGAGCAAGCATATAAACAGCTTGGTTATAGTTGGGGAAGTTATGGGAGTCCCAACTGTTCTCAATTGACTTGGGACGACCTGAAAAATTTAGATTTCTCTCAGATGGATTTTTCCGAATTGATTAAGGATATAGAGGCAAAAGCAAATTTCCATCAACTTATGGACTCTGATTCTATAAAGAATAGGATAGAGGAGTTCTATGAGGGAACTACGCCTCTTGCTCCTGATGCTACTAATCCTAACTATTCCCCTTAATGTTTATAGCGATAATCTCTTTGTGAAAGTTGGGAAGGATTTTGGCATAAGTCCACAACTTCTATATGCAATTGCTGTTGTTGAAAGTGGTGTTAAACCTTATGCTATTGGAGTTAAAGGAGCAAGATGTAGAGACTTTAAAGAAATTACCTGTTATCAAAGAGGAAAATGGGTTTCTCTTTATCCTGAAAATTATGAAGAAGCTGAACGTGTTTTAAGAATAATTTTGAAAAAAGACCTCTATTATGACCTTGGGCTTATGCAGATTAGTAGATTTGAGATAGAAAGGAGAGGACTTGATCCTTTTTCCCTTCTGGATTACAAAAAAAATCTCGAATTAGGAGCTCGGATACTTTATGAAAAAATACAGAAATATGGTTACTCTTGGGAAGCTGTGTGGCGGTATAATGGAAGGATTGATTACGCATGGAAAGTGAGGGCTATTCTTCTTCCCAAAAATCCTCGATAGCGTGTTTCATAATGAACATAGTAGGTGAGGAGCTCTCCAAGTTTTCTGGAGCTTTGATTCGCAATTTCCATTTGTCTTTGAAAAGGTCTTTTCTAAATAGAAAACCTGTTATTTCCCTTCCGTCTCTTAGCACGAAGGTTATTGTTCTTCCTTTTTTTCTTGGGAGACTTCCCTTTAGCAATCTTCTGAGTTCTTTCCAGTCCTTTCTCCAGCTACCTGGAGCGACGGGATTAGCTTCAAGGTTTTCTTTTGTGAACCAGTAAGGTTTAAGGAACGAGAAAGCAGATATGTATATGTGAAACTTAATTTCGACTATCTTGTTCAGTTTAAGTACTGTTAAGTACGGGAAAAAACCAAGTAGTTTACCGTAATATTTTTTTTCGCCATGAGGATAAATGAATATTCTTTTGTTTAAGAAGTGGGTTATATTCTTGTTTTCTTCTAATGAAGCCATCGGCTTGATGAATCTGGAAAATTCTTCTGCATGTTTTCCGAAAATCCTTATAGAATTGATGGATGTTACGGGAAGTCTTTCGCCAGAGTTTAAAATTACCATCTTGCTTTCTGGAATAATATTTTTAACCCTTGTTCTTTTGTTCCGAGATAATTTGATTTTTATATCGATGGGAGTACGTTTCCTTATTAGATATGAGAAGATTGCATTCTGGAGTTTATTCATCCTATTCTCCCCTTTATGTAGTCTCTATGTAGTCCTATGTAGTTAATGTATGTAGTCTAAAACAGGAAATGTAGTTATCTATCTTTCTTGCTTGATAACTTCCTTTTTTCAAGTTTTTCTATCTTTCCGATTCTGCCTAATATAGCCTTTTCAACTGTTTCGACAAAGAGCTTGTTGATAAAAAGTTCAAGCTGTTTGGAAAATGGAACTATGAAAATTAATAGTGAAGTATAAGACCATTGAACACCACATAGACCAGTTTCATTCTTATGTCTATCTCCGGAACAAGACTCAAGATACCAAGATAGAAAAAGGTTTATTGGTCTATATGGATAAGTCATCAGGGAACATTTACGAATATGAGATTCCTTACGATGAAATGAGGATGGACTTCCTACTGGATAAGGTTGTTGTGGGAATTTCCCTTTTTTATTTTGGTTAAAATTCTTTAAGAATCAGTTCTTTTAATTCTTCATCAATGTTTCCGTAGATAAAGGTTGAAAGGATTTTTTCCATATCTTCTCTGTCAAGGTCAAAAAGCTCTTTTGCAATCAATGATTCAAGTTTTGCTCTTAAGAGCTTTGATTCCTCGTCGCCTTTTTCTGTTAACTTCTGGACTTTCTTTGAGAGGGAAATGATTCTCTTTTGTAAGGTTGTTCTTGCCACTGGAATGGGAAGCTCCTCTACAAAGAACATTGTTATGTTTGCAGAAACTCTCTGTCTTATGTAATAGTCGAGAACAAAACTGTTAAAAAGGGCTTGAAAATAGTGGTTAAAATCAAAGCCCATCTTCTTGTCTAAGGTTGTCTGAATTATATCTTGACTGTCATAGTCTATTTCAAAATAAAATTGCTTCAACATATTTAAAGAATGTCCACAGAATACTTTTTTAGGAATAACAACTCCTATGAGAGTTCTTTCATTTGTGGAGCTTGCAA
>CAJXJV010000227.1 GCA_913055135.1 uncultured Desulfurobacterium sp.
AGGAGAAACGTCGCGTGCCTTCCAGCCGTCCCCTTCAGCTCCCCCTCTTCACGATGGAGCATCCCGTGCTGGAGGAGCTCAAGGAGATAGACATCAACTCCATGACCCCGCTGGATGCCCTGAACAAGCTGTACCAGCTCCAGAAGAAGCTGGAGGAGGAGCTCCTTAATCACCTCTACATAAATGCAAAGGTGAAGCTGGTTGAACCAAAGACCCTTGAAAGGAGTATGGGTAAAGCAAAGAGAATCGTTGACAGGAGAGAACTAAGCTCTTAGGGGGGAGAAAATGACTAAATACGCAGTAAAACAGCTATCTGTTTTTTTAGAAAACAGGAGGGGAAGGCTTGCAGATGTAGCCAAAGTGCTCGCCGAAGCTGGAATAAACATAAGAGCTCTCTTCCTTGCAGACTCTTCAGAATTTGGAATCCTGAGACTTGTAGTTAATAACCCCGAAAAAGCAAAAGCTGTACTTGTCTCAGAAGGATTTGCTGCAAACGAAACAGATGTTTTTGCTGTTGAGGTTGAGGATAGACCTGGAGGATTCTACAGAGTTGTTAAGGTACTTGCAGACAACGGGATAGATGTTGAATACACTTATGCCTATGCAGGAACTTCAAATAAGGCAATTCTCTTCTTCAAGGTGAAGAACGAAGAATTTGACAAAGCAATAGAAGTACTGATGAAAAACGGTCAAAACCTTGTAGAGGCTATAAAATTCTACGAATAGGGAGGATGGGATGGATTTCCTGATGGCAATCACTCCGATTCTGATCGTTCTTGCGGGTATGCTTTTCTTTTCCCGCTCGGGTGTCTTTATGTCCGTTGTTGGCTGGATAACGGCAGCTTTAGTTGCCTTTCTCTACTTTAAAACACCAATGGCTGTTGTTATCGGTGCGAGCATTTACGGAATAGTTAAGGCTTTTGCAATTACATTTGCGGTCGCATTTACGATGCTCATGATATTCATAATGAAGGAGTCGGGAGCTCTCGATGAGATAGTCAAAACAATTCTATCCATAACAAAGGATAAGATTCAGCAAACTCTGTTTATCGGAATGGGATTCGGTTCTCTTGCAACCTCCCTGGGGGTTGTAACCCCGGCACTCTTTCCTCCTGTCTTTGTTGCTCTTGGGTTTACACCTCTTGCAGCTGTTGCAATTTCAATTCTCTGTTACGACCCTCTGACCTCTTTTGCGCTCCTATCTATTCCAATCACACTTCCTGCCCACGTTGCATGGGGACCTTTTGGAATCAGACCGCCGGGAATTGAAAACGTTGAACACTTCATCTGGTCATTTACCCAGCACATTACACTCTTCCTGCCGGTTGTTTCCGTTGGATTTGCATTTATGATGCTCTACTTTGTTGGAAAGTGGGAAGCATTAAAGAAACACTGGTCTGGAGCTGCGGTTGCAGGACTTGTTCTATCATTGACCGCACTTTTCTTAGCCTTTATCAGAATTCTCCCTGTTGAGGTCATAGGAATTATTTCTGGTTTCCTCACAATGGTTGTTTCATACCTCCTCTACAGGAAGAACGGTGAAGGAAAGGTGAAAATTGACGCTGCATTCATAAAAGCTATCTCTCCGTGGCTTCTTCTTTTCATATTCTCCCTTGTAACAAACTACCCACCTGTGAAAAAGTTCTTAGCCAGTCTTCCTGGCTCTGCCGAGGTTATTCACATTGTTGGCGGTAAGAAGATAGACCTGAACATCCTTTCACACGTCTATTTCTGGATTTTAGTTGCTGTTGTTATTTCTCTGCCAATCCTGAAACCTTCTGGTGAACAACTCTCAAGGGCTTTTAACGTATGGATTAAGAGAGTTTGGGGACCGTTTATCGCTTACTCTCTCTTCTTTGCAGTTGCTTTCATAATGGCATGGTCTGGAATGGAGATTATCAACGGCAAACTCATGCCAGGTGCAAACTTTAAAGCCATGAACATGGATTTGATCATTGATAGAACAATTGCTGATCTCTTTGGAAGCTTCTACCCGATAGTTGCTCCGTTCCTGGGACTTTTAGGAGCCTTCGTTGGTGGAAGTGAAACAGCATCAAACGTTCTATTTGCAAAAATCCAGTACGGTGCAGTCGTGTCAACGATTGGAGCTCATGCATTTATGGCTGTCTATGGAGCTCACGCAGTAGCCGGAGGAATAGCAAGTGCAATTACTCCTTCAAAGATCACAAATGCAGCAGCTCTTGTTGGACTTAAAGGAAAAGATGAGAGCCAGCTTCTGAAAACCCTCATCTGGCCAGTCTTTGCACTTACGCTGTTTGTGGGAATTATGCTGCAGATAATTGTTACAGTGTCTTTGAAGTAGTTAGAAATTTAGGTAGGGTGGGCTTACCCACCCACCACTCATTCAATGCAGTTAGTAGCTGGATAACTTCTGTACCGGTAATGAGTTTTGTTGAAGAGCAAAAAGAAGTAAGCTTGACTCGTAGAGTTTGAACTATGGGAGACTGGAAAAGAAACTGGATAAGAAAAGCCAGAGAACACAAGAGGGCTGGAGATATTCTTTTCAAATCTAATCTTTACAGAGATGCTATAAGCAGACTCTACTATTCTGCTTTTTCTCTGATGATTGCCATGTGTGGAAGAGCTCCCAGAGGAAAATGGGAACATAAAGGAATTTTAAAACCTTTCCAGAAATGGCTTTTTAGTAACGGAAACCCTTTGAGCAGAGAAGAATTAAAACTCTTGAAAGAGTTTTACGAAAGAAGAAGAGAGGCAGACTACGAAACTGATGTGGAGGTTTCAACAGAAGAAATCAGGGATTACATTAATCTTGTAAACCGACTTTTAGAGGTAGTCAATGATAGCAGAAAAAACTACTCTGGAAATTCTTAACGAAATCCAAAAGGAATTGAACAGGAAAGGTTATCCTGTAAAGGTTGATATTGGTGAACCGGAGGAGGGAGCCGACATAGGTCTAAAACTATACA
>CAJXJV010000228.1 GCA_913055135.1 uncultured Desulfurobacterium sp.
TCCTTTTCGTTTTTGAAATGTTTGTTATAAAAGCCGCCGATTCTCGGACCTGAGAAACAGAACCGGCAGCAGATTCTATGTAGGGAAGATAGAGGGTCTGGATAGAATCAAAAACAGCAAAAGCTGGTTTGATTTTCTCTATCTGTTTTGCAATCTCTTCAAGGTTGTTCTCGGCAAGAACGTAAATATCCTGATTTTTAATGCCCAATCTTTTCGCTCTCAGGGCAATCTGCTCAGGAGACTCCTCTGCAGTAACGTAGAGAACCTTTCCATGATTTGAAAATCTATCTGAAAGCTGCAGGAGAAAAGTGGATTTCCCGATTCCCGGTTCACCGGAAAGAAGGGAAACAGAACCTTTAACAACACCTCCACCAAGAACTCTATCAAACTCGGAGATTTCAGAGAGTATTCTCTCAGCCTTATCTTCTCCTATCCTTTCCAGAGGTAGAGGTTCTGTTATCGAAGGTTTTACCCAGCATGTTCTTATGTTTCTCTCCTGATTGCCTGAAGTCTCTACTTCCTCAACTAAACTTCCCCAGCTACCACACTCAGGACATTTCCCTGCCCATTTGGGAGTTTTATAACCACACTTTTGACAGACGTAAATGCTCTTCTTTTTTGCCATTTTCACTTTTCACAAATAGTTTCTTACACTCTAAAATACGAGTTTTGCTATGTTGTAGACTACAAAAGCAACCATCCACGCTGTAGTTAATTCTATTACTACAGAAAAAACTGGCCACTTCCACGAACCGCTCTCCTGCTTTATCGCTGCAATTGTTGCGACGCAAGGGATGTAAAGGAGGGTAAAGACCATGTAAGCCAGTGCACTTTCTGGAGTAAAAACATGAGAAAGTGCATGGGTAACGTTCTCTTCACTACCGTAGAGAGTTCCAAGTGTACCTACAACTACTTCCTTTGCAAGTGCTCCAAATATAAGAGCAACAACCGGTTTCCAGTCATCTATACCAAATGGTTCAAAGAGTGGGACAAGAAATTTTCCAACATGACCAATTAAGCTATTCTCACTGGCGTACTCAACTCCTGCAGGAAGTGTTGCGAGAGCCCAGATGAAAACAGAAACTGCAAAGATAACCGTTCCTGCCTTATAGACAAACTCTCTTACCTCAATCCAGGTCTGGTTGAAAATTACGTTCCAGGCGGGGAGCTTGTATGCAGGGAGCTCTATAAAGAACTCTTCTCCTTCCTGATGGAAAAATCGGGAAAGAACCAAAGCAAGGAAGAGAGCAAGAAAAACTCCAGCAAGGTAGAGGGAAAAGATAACCAGAGATTGGTATTCTCTAAAAAATGCTGCTACAAAGACTGTATAGACTGGAAGCCTTGCACTACAGGAGACCCATGGAATTATGAGCATTGTAATTAGTCTCTCAGTGGATGATCTCATTGCTCTTGTGGCATAAACTGCCGGAACGTTACACCCGAAACCTAAAATCATTGGAATGACAGAAGCCCCACTCAATCCAAAGAGTCTCATGAAGTTATCCCACAGGGCAGCTGCCCTTGCCATGTAGCCTGTGTCTTCAAGGATTGACATCAGGAGATAGAGAATTCCTAAAACTGGAAGAAAGACCATCACCGCACCAACACCAGCAAGAACACCGTCATTTATGAGGGATATCGCAAAATCGGGAAGAAAGGAAAGATATTTCGAAACGACCTCTGGAAGCAGCTCTCCAAAAATTGAATCAATAAAATCGCTTATCGGAGCACTCCAGTAAAATGTAAGTTTGAAAACAAGCCACATAATGAAGAAGAAAATTGGAATTCCCGAAAGGGGATGGGTTACAAACTTATCTATCTTATCGCTGATCCTTTCCAGAGGAAGTTCTACAACATTCTTTATTGCTTTTCTGGCAATTTGAGAAGCAAAATTGAACCTTTCCCTTGCAACATAGGAGGGAAGATCACACTTATGCTTTCTTTCAAGAGTCGATTTTACAATTTCGATTTCTTTAAACACCTCATCTGCAAAAACCAGTTTCTTCTTTGCTTCTTCAACAATTTCAGGGTCATTTTCAAGGAGTTTTATGACAAACCATCTTCTGTTGTAAGGAATATTCTCTTCTTTTATCTTCAAAAGCAAGAGAGAAATGGCATTTTCAAGATCTTCTGAGTATGCAGGAACTATACCTTCTGGTTTCAAATCACCGGTGGCAACTCTTAGAATGGTTTCAGAAAGCTCCTCAAGCCCTTTCTTTTTAGTAGCTGAAACGGAGACAACCGGCAATTTAAGAGCCTTTTCAAGCACTTTTTCATCTATTGAATATCCTGTATTCTCTAACTCGTCTATTTTGTTAAGAACAAGAACCGGTTTGATTCCCATTTCAAGGAGTTCTAAAGTAAGGTAGAGATTCCTTCCAAGGAGCGTAACATCGACAATGTCTAAAACTACATCATAATCCTCCTTAAGCAGGAAATTCCTGGCTACCCTCTCTTCAAGAGTGTAAGAGGTTAAACTGTAGATTCCTGGAAGGTCAATGAGTTCTATGTCAACACCACGAAAGTTGTACTTTCCGGTTTTCTTCTGAACAGTAACTCCAGGCCAGTTTCCAATCTTCTCGTTGGTTCCAGCAAGAGCATTCATTATTGCAGTTTTTCCAACGTTAGGATTACCAGCAATAGCTACCTTTATGTTTTTCTTCATTACTCCTCCACTTTAATCCTTGCTGCCATACCTTTTCCAAGAGCAAGGCGAGTTCCAGAAACTTCAATAATCATAGGACCTGGTGGAGTCTTTACAACTTTTACGGTTGCTCCTGGATAGATTCCTATCGCTGCAAGTCTGTTTTTCATTCCCATCCCGCCAGCAACATCTACAACCCTTGCACTCTTTCCAGCAGGAATATCTATAAGCCGCATGGTAACCTCCTCTTTTGTTAGATAATATTAACTTTTTTAGTAATTGTCAATCAATATCT
>CAJXJV010000229.1 GCA_913055135.1 uncultured Desulfurobacterium sp.
TCTTCCTGCACTCCTTCTTTGCCTCTTCTATAAGGGTTTGATGTCCCCTATGGAATGACTCGAATTTACCCACTATGCAGCACTTCATAGGCTATCTCTTTACCGGCGCTGGTGCCAATTCTTTCTGCTCCAAGGTTTATAAATCTCTTTGCTGCTTCGTAGGTTCTGATTCCTCCTGCAGCTTTAACTTTGACTTTACCTTCTGAACAGTCAACAAGGAGTTTTACATCTTCATAGGTGGCTCCATAGGTTCCATATCCTGTGGATGTTTTCAGAAAATCCCAGTTGTTTTCAATAGCAAGTCGGCAGAGGGCTAATTTTTCCTCTTCGGAGAGGTAACAACATTCAAATATGAGTTTAATTACTTTTCCTTCTGTCAGTTCCCGAATTTTCCTCAGTTCTTCTTTTACTTTCATCCAGTTTCCTTCTTTGACTGCGCTTATGTCAACTACCACGTCTAACTCTCCCGCTCCACTTTTTAAAGAATATTCTACTTCTTTAAGTTTTAACTCTAAGGGAATGGCAGAGAGGGGAAATCCTATTACTGTGGAAACTTTACTCTCAGGCAGGATTTCTCTTGCTATTTTTATGTGTTTCGGGAAAACACAAAGGGTAGCAAAGTTAAATTTCTTTGTATCTTCTGCAGCCTCAAGGACTTTCTCTGCTGTTACTGTGGATTTTAGTACGGAATGGTCTATTTTTGAGAGAATGGAAGCTTCCATCTTTTACTCCATAATTCAGTTTCGGAAACTGTACAATTTTACATGATAAGGAGGAAAAAGTGCGCTTAAATAAATTCTTAGCTTATGCTGGATTTGGAGCAAGGAGAAAGGTTGAAGAACTGATAAAGCAGGGAAGGGTTACGGTTAACGGTGAAGTTGTTGACAATCCAGCTGTTGAAGTTGATCCAGAAAAAGACGATGTAAGGGTTGATGGTGAAAGGGTTAGGCTGCCAAAGAAGTTTGTCTATCTTGCCTTTAACAAACCTCAGGGTGTTCTGACAGCTATGGAGAGAGCACCAGGAGATAAGAGACCAATCGTTGCAGACTATTTCAAGAAGTATCCTGTAAGACTTTTCCCAGTCGGAAGACTTGACTACAACACAGAAGGACTTCTCATAATGACAAACGATGGTGAATTGGCAGAGAGGCTGGCCCATCCAAGATACCATGTTCCGAAGACTTACATAGCAAAAGTTAAAGGAAGAGTTACTCCTGCTGAAATTGAGAGAATGAAGAAAGGGGCGAAACTCGTTGATGATAAGGGTAAACCGTACTTTGCTAAACCGGTTGATATAAAACTTCTAAAGCCGAGCAGAACGGGTAGAAACACGTATGTTCAGATAACCGTTGACATTGGAAAAAACAGAGTTGTGAGAAGGTTCTTTGATAGATTTGACCATGGAGTTTTGAAACTCAAAAGGGTTGCCATAGGACCTCTCAAACTTGGTAATCTACCCAGAGGAATGTACAGAGAACTGACTCCTGAAGAGGTCAAGAAGCTTAGACAGGTAGCTGGATTGGAGGAGAAATGATTGTAATTGCGGGTCCCTGCGTAATTGAAGATAGAGATATACTCTTTGAAACAGCAAGAAAAGTAAAGGAACTCAAAGAGAAATATCCTGAACATACCTGGATTTTTAAAGCATCTTTTGATAAGGCGAACAGGAGCTCCATTGACTCCTACAGAGGTCCAGGAATAGATAAAGGACTTTCCCTCCTCTCAGAAGTGAAGGAAAAGTTCGGGCTTTCCATAACAACTGATATTCACGAAACATGGCAGGCAAAACCTGCTGGAGAAGTTGTTGATATTGTTCAGATTCCAGCGTTTCTGTGTCGCCAGACAGATCTCCTTGTTGCTGCAGCAAGAACAGGAAAAGTTGTGAACGTCAAGAAGGGACAGTTTATGGCACCGTGGGATATGGGAAACGTTGTTGAAAAACTTACAAAGAGCGGTGCAACAGAGATTTTCCTGACAGAAAGGGGAACAACGTTTGGCTACAACAATCTTGTGGTTGACTTCAGATCCATTCCTATTATGAAACAGTTTGGAGTTAAAGTCATCTTTGATGCAACCCATTCCGTTCAGAAGCCTGGAGGACAGGGAAAATCGAGCGGTGGTGACAGAGAGTTTGTTCCTTATCTCTCTCGGGCTGCTGTGGCTACCGGTGTTGATGGTCTTTTTTTTGAAATTCATCCAGAACCGGAGAGAGCTCTATCAGACGGTCCGAACATGCTGAGGCTTGATGAATTTGAGTCACTGATAGAAAAGCTTCTTAATCTCCATTCCTTTGTGGAGGAGAATTTTTAATGAGAGATGACCAGATTCATGAAGTGATTGGAATTCTAAGAAGAGAAACAAAAAAGTGGGATGTTCCAATAGTAACGCTCATGTCTCAGACAGAGAGAAATCCATTTAAGATATTAATCGCTACTGTTTTGAGTCTTAGAACAAAGGATGAGGTTACAGCAAAAGCAGCAGATAGACTTTTCCAGGTTGCCGATAATCCTTATGACATGATGAAGATAGACGAAGAAGAGATTGCAGCACTTATCTATCCCGTCGGCTTCTACAGGAGAAAAGCAAAGAATATAAAAGAAATCTGTAAGGTTCTCATAGATAAATATGATGGAAAAGTTCCCGATGATATAGATGAACTCCTGAAACTTCCCGGTGTCGGAAGAAAAACTGCAAATCTTGTGGTAACTCTAGGCTATGGAAAACCTGGCATCTGTGTCGATACACACGTTCATAGAATCTCAAACAGACTTGGCTATGTAGATACAAAGACACCAGAAGAGACAGAGTTTGCTCTTAGAAAAAAGCTTCCTGAGGAGTACTGGATTGAGATAAACGACCTTCTTGTTTCCTTAGGACAGCACATCTGCCATCCAACTTCTCCAAAATGCTCTCAGTGCCCGATTGAAGAATACTG
>CAJXJV010000230.1 GCA_913055135.1 uncultured Desulfurobacterium sp.
CTTCAAGAGATTATAAGCCTTTGGGGTTAAACCACCAGCACATAACTTCTTTCTGGGGAATTTTTCCCTGTCAAATCCAACGATTTTAAAACCTTTCCCAGAAATCCGTCGCAGGAAGGTTGCTCCAGCGGGACCAAGCCCCGAAATCGCAATATCATAGACCATCTATCCCTATTTACCTCTGTAATCTGATATTAACTTCTCAAACTCCCTGAAAAGATATCTCGAATCGTGGGGCCCAGGAGAACTTTCCGGGTGATACTGGACTGTAAAGAGCGGTTTTGTCTTGTGTTTCAACCCTTCTACCGTTCCATCATTAAGAGAGTAATGGGTTACTTCCAGATCATCTGGAATCGTTGACTCATCAACAGCAAATCCGTGGTTCTGAGCTGTTATTTCCACCCTTCCAGTTTTCTTATTCTTAACAGGCTGGTTGGCTCCTCTATGTCCAAACTTTAGCTTATAGGTGCTTGCACCCATCGCAAGGGCTGTTAACTGATGCCCAAGACATATGCCAAAGATCGGCTTTTTGTAAGTTGCTATAAGGTAGCGAATGGTCTCTATGGCGTATGTAACTGCTGCTGGATCTCCTGGACCGCAGGAGAGAAAAATTCCATCAGGGTTGAGCTTCAGAATCTCTTCCGGTGGAGTATGGGCAGGGACAACAACTGGCTTTATTCCAACGTCAACCAGATTCCTTAGTATGTTGTACCTTATTCCAAAATCAAGAACTACAACTGAATACTTAAAGTTTTTCTTCGTCGAATACCCTTCTTCTAACTGCCATGTTCCAAGCTCCCACTCGTAAGGTTCCTTACAGGTCACCTCGTCAACTAAGTTAAGACCTTCCATCTTCGGAACAGAACGAGCTTTTGAAATGAGACTGTCCAGATCAAGGTCAACTGTTGAAATTACTCCCCTCATTGTTCCAACAGATCTCAGCTTTTTCGTGAGCTCCCTGGTATCAATTTCACAAATTCCTACCACTCCATACTCTTTGAGATAGTCCTCAAAAGATTTCTCTGCTCTCCAGTTGGAATAGATTTCAGAAATCTCTTTAACGATAAAACCCTCAGCTTTAGGACCATCCGACTCAACGTCTTCCCTATTCGCTCCAACGTTACCGATGAGAGGACAGGTCATTGTAACTATCTGACCTTTAAATGAAGGATCAGTGATTATCTCTTGATAACCTGTCATTGAAGTCGTGAAAACAATCTCCCCGTAAGTCTCTCCTTCTGCTCCAAAACTGTAACCTTCGTAGTATGTTCCATCTTCAAGGGCAAGGATTGCAGGTTTTCTGTTAAGCATGAGCTTACCTCGTTTGATATGTTGTGTTCTATGCTATATTTATAGCATATTATACAATAGGCAATTCAACAGCTTGACTGCCTTTAAGTTTAAAGGAGGTTTTGTACCGATGAGAAAGTTTTTCTTTCTGTGCCTGTATCTACTCATCGTTATCGTTAGTAGCTGTCTATCGAATGACAAAAATAAACCTTTCATCGTTTCATCAATTCCCATCTGGAAAAATGTAGCAGAGTACATAGGAGGTAGGGACTTCAGATACTACTCAATTCTAAAAGGGGGAGAATCTCCTCATGGATATGAACCCAAACCTTCAGATGTTCAAAAAACTAAAGAAGCAGACCTCATAATAGTTCATGGACTTGGTCTTGACGACTGGGCTGTAAGGAATGTCAATGAAAAGAACGTTCTAAACATCGGAGAATTATTTTCCAGCAAGTATCCCCAGGTTAAAAAGCCTGGATACCATGTCTGGGCAAATCCAGTCTTGATGGAAGATGTCTATTTTGAGGTTGCAAAGAGGCTCATAGAGTTCTATCCAAAAAGAGAAACCTACTACACAAAGAGAGCTGAAGACTACGCAGCTATGATAGACCAGCTCCTCGGAAGAATTGACAATTGTCTAAAAGAGGCTAAAAGTAAAGTGGTTGTTATTTACCACCCCGTCTGGAAGCCTCTACTCGAAACCTTTGGAATAAAGGTAATAGAGATTGCACGAACCCCCGAAGAACAGGTAACTCCTGAAAGGCTAAGACAGGTTATAGAAGAAGCTAAAAAAGAAAATGCAAAAGTTGTTATAGGAGAAATTTTTGCTTCAAGAAAAGTTCCTCAGACTGTAGCAGAAGCCATAAGTGGAAAAGTATTAATTCTCAATCCAATACCTGATAAAGATTACGTTATAACCCTCTCTGAGTGGGGAGAAAAAATCTGTAGTGCTTTAAAGGAGTAGTAAGATGATTCTGATGATAGACAACTACGACTCATTTACCTACAACGTTGTTCAGTACTTCGGAAGACTCGGAGCAGATATAAGAGTTTTCAGAAACGACAAAATAACTATTCAGCAAATTGAGGAGATGAAGCCTGAAGCTCTCGTCATATCGCCGGGACCCTGTACACCGAAAGAAGCTGGAATCTCTGTTGAGGCAATAAAACACTTCGCAGGAAAGATTCCAATTTTAGGTATCTGCCTGGGTCACCAGTCGATAGGCTTTGCTTTCGGTGGAAAGATTGTTAGAGCCAAGAAGCTTATGCACGGAAAGGCATCAAATATACTTCACAACGAAGAGGAACTTTTCAAAGGAATGAAGAATCCATTCTCAGCAATCAGATACCATTCTCTTGTTATAGACAGAGAAACCCTTCCAGATGTCCTTGAAGTCACAGCTGAAAGTGAAGATGACAGAGAAATAATGGGAATTAAGCATAAAACGATGCCCATTTACGGTGTTCAGTTTCATCCTGAATCGATTTTGACTGAGGATGGGATAAAAATAATCGAAAACTTCTTAAACTTGGTTTAGGTAAAAATTGAAAAGGATTCTCATAATTACAGGAGAACTATCGGGGTTCAATTACGCCAGGGAACTTATTCCCTGTCTTTCAGAGCATTTAAAGGTTT
>CAJXJV010000231.1 GCA_913055135.1 uncultured Desulfurobacterium sp.
TTGAAGTTTCTTCCTTAGACTTCCTCAAGAAGATAGGACTTGAAGGAAGAGTAATCGGAAAAGGAAAACTGTGGGGAAAGCTTAAAAATCCTGAAGGGGCATTCGTTTACAGTTCAGAAAACTTTTCATTTAGAGGTGTAAGCTTAGGAAGTGTCAGGGGAAATGTAGCTCTTCAAAACTTCTATCTTTCAATAAGCGGTAAAACGGAGAGAGAGAATATCGTACTTAATACTCTTCGTCTCCACATAAAGAAGCCTATGGAATTTCTCCTTGATGGAAAAGTGGAATCAATAGATGTGGCATCGGTAGAAAAAATACTGAAAAGCCTTAAAGTTGAAATTCCGGCTACCCTTGCGGGAGACGTAACAGGGAACTTCTCTATTTACTCTTCAGATATAAAAAAACTAAAAGATTTATCTGTCTCTGTAAATGTATCCTCTTATAACGGAGAATTTTCCATAGATAGAATATCCGGAACTGTTAAAGACGTTGCAGGATCTATAACTTACAACAGTTATGACAAACTGAACTTTGAGCTTTCAGGAAGTGGAAAGACCCTAAAAATAGGAGAACTACCCTTAAAAGATGGAAAGTTCAAGCTAATTCTGAAAGATAAAAAACTTCATCTGTTGTTTACCGGTCTTTCTTCTGAAATGTTGAAGAGGAGCGATATTTCCGGGAGCCTTAACGTTGATCTCAATAAAAGGAAAGTTGGTGGAAACGTAAAAGTAGATGGCACTTTTGAAAAAGACGAAATCACGTCAAAACTTAAATTGAATCTCAATATAGATGGAAATTTTGAGTTCTTTATGGTCAAAGTTGGTGGTAACCTTACCATTAACTATCCTTACCTTGAAAAGCCACTGGATTTCAAAATATCTGGAACCATAGAAGAACCAAAGAATATAGGTAACATAGCTCTAAGGAGGGGTGGCGATACAGTAAGAATACTCTTCTTTGGTGATAGGATAAACCTGGTAGGAGTCCTCAGGCACGCTGATCTTAAGTTTCCAGGCGGAACGGTTCGTATAAAAATGGCTTTTGTCAACCTTGACCTTAAAAGTCTCTCCGGGGATATAACCATTCCTGCTTTTGATGTTAAGCCGGATAGATTCTACAAACTCTATTCAGTTTCCGGTCTCTACATTAAACTAAATAGAGGTAAACCGGAAATTTCTGGTTGTAGATTTTCCTATGTAGATGGCTGGATTGAATTCAATGGTCTAAAAGTTAAAGAGAACGGCTTAAACGGTAACTTCCTTGCACTGGCTGGGGTAAAAGGACTTATCTATCTTACTGATTTAAAAAAGGAAATAAGGTATGTGAGAGGCAATACAGAAATTTCAGGTTCTTTTGATTATGGAAAGGAACTGAGTTATTCATTAACGTTCTCCTCCACTGGAATCGATGCACGTGTCAACTACATTTTAGAGAAAATTTCTGTTATCAATTTAAAAGGAAAGTTCGAGAACGGAAAGTTAACTTCTCTCTTTGCTGAAATAAATGCAGGAGATGGCAATGTTGTCGTTAATGGCAACGAAAAGGAGATTGTTATTTCAATTTCAGAAATTCCTGTGGGTCATTCCGGGTCGTGGAAGAGTGTTATCTCAGGAAATGCTATCTTCAAAGAGAACAGATTAACCGGAAAGCTAAATCTTGCAAAAACAAGACTTTTCTTTAACGAAAAGAAAGAGAAAGAGGAAAAACAGGAACCGGGTAAAATTCCTGTTGATCTTTCTCTTGACCTTTACTTTACCGATACTGTCACAATAAAGGGACCCCTCTTCTCCTTACGAATTCTGCCCAAATTGAAGCTTCAGTCTATAAACGAAAAATTGGTCATTTCCGGCAGCTTCTACGTTGTAGATGGAGAAATAGACTATATGGGTAAAAAGTTTAAAGTCCTCTACGGTACAGGGGTCATTGATAATATTATCGAACAGAAAGGGACTATTGACATACTGGCAAGTTCTTACATTTCCGGATACTACATCTACATGCACATAAAAGGCCCATTTGAGTCTCCTAAGCTCTACCTCTCTTCTGATCCCCCTCTAACCAGGGAACAGATTTTGAACCTTATAATGACTGGAGCATCTCCAGAGCAGGTGGAGGAGAGCTCGGAACTCTTTCCAGCTGTTCAGGTTGCGTACTATGCAACAGCGTACCTATTCAAGCCGATAGAAAAGCAGTTCAGGGAAGTCCTGAGACTCGAAAACTTTTCAATAGAACCATACATCACGAAATACGGTGAAACTGTTGCAAAGGTAACGCTTGTAAAGAGGCTTTCAGGAAGAATTAGAATAATAGGGTATGAGACAACCGGACAGAGACCAGAATACGGTGGAAGTATCCGGTACTTCCTGACAGACAGATCCTATCTTGAAACGAAATACAACAGTTATTATGGACCAGAATTTGGTGTGGGGTTTGAATTAAATGTTAAGTAGAGAACAGATTGAACTTCTGGTAAAGAAGCTGAAAGAAAAAGGAGCAAAAGAAGAATTACCTCCTGCACATGTCCTTTACAAGTTGAAAAAGGACAAAGGTGTTCTGACCATTTATAAAACAGGCAGCATAACCTTTGGAGGTAAGGATCCCTCATTTTTCAGAGAAGAGGTGGTGAAGTTCTATTTGCAAAACGTAGATAGAACTCCCAGGATAGGTTGTGATGAAGCCGGGAAGGGGGAGTTTATAGGACCTCTGGTGGTTGCCTGCGTGTACGCTGATGAAAAGTGTTTTAAAAAACTTGTAGAGTTAGGAGTAAAAGATTCAAAAAACCTCTCAAAAGAGAGAATCCTGAAAATGGCAGAAGGAATAAAAAAACATTGTCGTGGACAGGTAAAGGTTATTATGCCTTCTCAGTACAACAGGCTGTATGAGAAGTACAGAAATCTCAACAGA
>CAJXJV010000232.1 GCA_913055135.1 uncultured Desulfurobacterium sp.
TCAAACGTCCCACACGCCAAAAGGTTCTGGTTTAGAAATTTTAAAGTTGAAGGTTCTTTTACTCTTAAATTGGTTTTTGTTAGACCTGTCTCTGTGTCAACAATTTCCACTTCTCCAGCACTTTTACCAACTGCAAGGAGTTTCCCATTGTGAGAAAATGCAAAACTTGATACTTCTTCTCCAAAAACTTTCACTACCTTACGGTTCGTAATGTTTTCAAGTATAAACTCAGAATTTTTATAAAAGTAACAACCTAAGAGAGAATTATCTCTAAAAGTCATTGCTGAAAGACAAAAGTTGCCAATTGGAATCTCAGAAGTTTCCCATGTTCTAATGTCTATTAACACTATAGTGCCAAAGCATCCTGCTGCGAGAGTTGTTCTATCTTTCGAGAAAGCTAAAGATCCTACAAACGTTGGACATAAAATTTCTTTAATAACTTCTTCCTTGTTGATATCAACAATTACGACCTTTTTATTTTCTGTACCGCAGGCTAAAAGTCCTGTTTTTGAGTCAAACGCTGCTGATTCTATAAATCCATCAGTCTCGGTTGTTTTTTTAAGACTTCTATCTTCAAAGCTGTATCTAAAAATCTTCGTATCCGTTATCATGGCAAAGGAATTCTTTGAACAAAATACAAATTTTCCAGGTTCAGCAGGCTCTATTTTCCAGACGATTTCGTCTTTATCTAAATTCCAGAGCTCTATTCCCAAACTCCCTGCCGCAAGGTATTTACCATCAGGACTAAAAGATAGTGACTTATAAGAAAGACTGCTTTTTAACCTTTTAATCTCTTCTAAAGTTTCCAAATCAACAAAAATTATCTCTCCGACTTTTCCAAGAGCAATTGCCCTTCCGTCAGGACTGAAAACGGCAGATATAGAACTATCAAAAGTCTTTAAAACTTCTTCCGTTTCAATATCTATAAGACACACTTTCTTTTCTCTTTTTGAAAGTTTTTTATCTTCCATGTGGTAGAAAATCATTCCACAAAGGAGAAACTTTCCATCAGGACTTATATCAATGGAAAAGAGAGAGCATTTTGAATTTTCATGAACGTTAAACGCTTTAATTTCTTTTCCAGTTTCAGCATCAAATATTTTTATTGTTTTGCCTTCCGCATAAATTATTCTTTTACCATCGGGTGTAAAAGTTACATCTCCTCCACACTCAACCCTCTGTTCCCATAAGATTTCTTTTGTCTTCAAATCTCTAAGCTGGAGACGATTTAGAAACTCAATTCCTTTTTCCGTTCGTATTTCTTTTCTGGTTATAACAGCAAAAGTTTTACCATCGGGGTTTACTTTGACATTTTCTACAAAATCAAAGTTCTCCATTACGAAGTCTATGGATTTACCGCTTTCAGTATCGACAAAATCAAGAACTTCATCAGCTCTCAGGATTAATCTACCATCCAATGTAATATCTATATCGTAAAGCCAGGTCTTATTCCTTGATGTCCAGAGGAGTTCTCCAGTTTCTACATCCCAGCATTTTGTAAATGAATTGCAGGCAGAAATTAGTTTTCTTCCGTCAGGTGTAAAACCAAGATGTTTGACCCATGAAGGATGACCAGCTGATTGAATAAGCTCTTCAATTTTCACTCCCTTTCTCCCTTAAAAGGTTTATATCTAAATATTAAGAAAAGAATTGGACAAAAAGAGTCTTATTTACTTTACTTTTTCAACTCTGGAATCACAATCTCTGATAGAACAACTTCTATTACTATATTTCCCCTTGAATTTCATAGTGTTCATCCCATCTCAATTCTACATTTTCACCAAGTCCGTAAAACTGGCATATAGATCTAACCAGTTTACTGTTATTCAAAACTTCCTTAGATGACAGGATTACAAAGCGATTTTTCTTCCTATCATAGACCACTCTTCCTCTTGGAATCTCGTCATACTCTAACAATCTTAGTTGTGGATAGCGAAGCGTAAACTCATTCCAATATGTAAAGTGGTCGCAAGATGGTTGAACAGTGTCTCCGTAATCTTCACCATTCTCAACAGGTTCCTTAAAACCGTCAATCTTGCCGTTTATTATCCAGAAGATACCAATTTCTTTCATTTTTCCAGCCCTTTTAATACATTTTCAATTTCACTCCTTAGTTCTGGAATGTCCCTTTTTATTGTCTCATAGACTACAAAGTAATTAACCCCGAAATATTCGTGAATCAATTTATCTCTCATACCTGCCATTTCTTTCCATGGTATCGAAGAATATTTTTCTCTTACTTCTTTGGGAATTTTCTTACTTGCTTCTCCGATTATTTCTAAACTTCTGATAGATGCTCTCTTAAAGTCTTCATCTTGTAAAAAATCTTCCAGTTTTAAATTTTTAGCCCTTCGCATCAAATAAAGACATTCTTCCAAAATATCTCTTATGTAGTCGGAAAAAATTCTCTTCATAGATACTTTACCTCTTTAAGGATACACTTGCCTATATCTGGTTTAAGAGAATCTTTCATAACAAGATCCACTTTTACCTGTAAAATCTCTGAAAGGAAATTTTCTAATCTGATGAACTCAAAGAGAGTAGGTGTTTTCTTAAACTCCACAAGAATATCCAGATCACTATCTTCTTTTTCTTCCCCTCTTAAATAAGAACCAAAAATTCCTATTTTTGAAATTCCATATCTTTTTTCCAATTCCTCTTTCAAAGAGAGAAGCCTTTTCTCATAAAAAGTGATATCCCTTTCCTTTTTCATAGCTCTCATCCTGAAAGGCTTTTCTATTTCAGAAATATTGTAATAAATATTCGGATCGTGACAGGAATTCTGTAACCTGTACAAATGGAAAGTATCTAAAGTTAGGGCAAAGGCACGAAGTGGCAAAGTTAAATACTTACTCGTCCAAGTGAAGAAGCACCGAAACAAAGTGGAGAGTTGCAGGCAAC
>CAJXJV010000233.1 GCA_913055135.1 uncultured Desulfurobacterium sp.
ATGTCTAAATGGGGTGACTCAACCCCTACGTAGGATAGTTCAGGAGAAGAATCTCTTCCACTGAGAGAAACGGCAGTTCCGGAAACTCCTTCCACCTGCTGAACATTAACGGCAGTTGCCTCGTTCTCAGAAGGATTTACAACATTCTGTATCTTATTATTCTCTATTCTGTCAAAGTTATAGTAAAGAATTAAATTTTGCATAATTTGATTTACGTCACCAACTCTCATAACTTTCCCCTTCTATAAGGTTTTCTACTTTTAAATATCGTCCATTTGAGAAAAAAGTAAAGTTCCCAACTTGAACTTAAATTGGGGCAAAAAACTTCTCTTTCAAAATAGAACTATAGTTGATCACCCAACCACTTTCTTGATTAAAAGGGATATAATTTCTTCCGGATTCCTTTTCTCCAGAAGCTCTTTCGCCACTTCTCTTATTCTTTCAGGTATCCTGTCGGCACTGGCAGAGAGGAGCTCCTCTTTGAGCTCTTTCAAATCGTTTGCTCTGAATCTTTCAGGTTTGATATTTTTCAAGCCCTTTATTCTATACATTCTCCTCTTTTCGCTATCCGCGACGAGACTGATTGCAATCCCTTCTCTTCCAGCTCTTCCAGTCCTTCCGATTCTGTGAACATAGCTTTCAGGATTCTCAGGAAGCTCGTAGTTTATAACAAGTCCAACATCTTTGATATCAATTCCCCTTGCTGCTACGTCTGTTGCTACAAGGGTTCTAATCTTTCCATCTTTAAAGGCTTTCATTACATTTTCTCTCTGCCTCTGGGAAAGGTCTCCGTGAATAGCTCTTGCGTTTATTCCTCTTTTCTGGAGCTCCTTCTCGATATCCGCTGCATCCCTCTTTGTTTTAACAAAGACTATAGTCGAAGTCCCTTCATTCTCCTTCAGGAGTTTTTCAAGAGCTCTAAGTTTATCCTCGCTTTTTACAAAAATTATCCTTTGATGAACCTTCGGAGTTATTAAACTCTTTCCAACCTTAATCGTTTTGTAACCTGATCTCAAATAATTATCTATGAGTTTCCTTATCTCATAAGGCATTGTCGCAGAAAAGAGAAGTGTCTGTTTCTCTTTCGGCGTTTTTGAAAGGATCTCCTCTATATCCTCAATAAAGCCCATATCGAGCATCTGATCTGCCTCATCTAAAACGGCAAACCTGACCCTGTCCAGTTTCAGAATACCTCTGTTTATCAAGTCCTTTACCCTTCCAGGGGTTCCAACGATTATCTGATTTCTACCTCTCCTCAAAATGTTTGCCTGTCTCTCTATGGAAACTCCGCCATAGATTGGGTAGGCGGAAACACCTTTGTTCTTACCAATGAGGGAAAGTTCGTGAGCTACCTGAATTGCAAGCTCTCTCGTTGGAGTAAGGATTATTGCTTTAACTCCTCTCTCTCTTGAACTGATTTTTTCTACTATTGGAATACCAAAAGCCGCAGTTTTACCTGTTCCAGTTTGTGCCTGTCCCACGATATCATGCCCTTCAAGGGCGAGAGGAATTGCCTCTTTCTGAATCGGCGTAGGATCTTCAAATCCCATCTCCTCTAAGGATCTCTGAATCCTTGAATCAAGCTGATCAAATGTAAACTCCATTTTTTCTCCTTTCTTAATAAAAATTGCCACGATCCCGCCGCCGTTTCAGACGGAACCGTGGCAACCAATTTTAGTTAAATTTCAATTTCCGTTAAAGTCTTTCAACTTCAACAGCTTTAAGACCCTTGTCGCTTTCAGTAATGTTGAAGGATACTCTTTCTCCTTCTTCAAGAGTCCTAAAGCCTGTTCCAGAAATTCCTGTGTAGTGGACAAATACATCCTGTCCGTTGTCGGCAGTTATAAAGCCGTACCCTTTCTTTGAATCGAACCACTTAACTGTTCCTGTGAGCTTCTCCATGTGTCTTACCTCTCTTAAAAGTTTCTCTTAAAGCAAAAAAGCCCTGAAGGCAGAAACGGCATGCCTTCAGGGCTTCTCTATTTCCGGTGCTGCCTTCAAACCAAATAATTGGAAAGTAATTTAATCCCGATGCAACTTTTGTCAAGCCTCTACTTCCACTTCTTCAATAAATTGATAGGAACTTTGAGGAATAATTAAAGTTTTCTTTTTCACTCCTTGCTTTTTCAAACGTCTATACTCGTTAACGTCTTCACTAAAAGAAAAATAACCAACTACTCTTACGTGTGAATCGTTTATGAATTGGAGTTCCTCTGCAAATATAAAACTTCCTTCCCCACAGCGAGGACAATTTGGAGAGCAGACTATAATATAGAGTTTCATAAAGCTTCCTCCTGAGGTTTTATTGTATTATTAACTACCTAAGTTTACCACTTTAGCAAATCGGGTAGTTAACTTCCAATCTA
Source organism: uncultured Desulfurobacterium sp. (assembly GCA_913055135.1). Lineage (GTDB taxonomy): Bacteria > Aquificota > Aquificia > Desulfurobacteriales > Desulfurobacteriaceae > Desulfurobacterium. The sequence goes on from CAJXJV010000233.1 coordinate 2,367, forward strand.
ATTTAGAATAGAAGATGGCAAAAATCAAACAGAAGGCTGAAGACTTCAAGGTAACGGAAGTTCTGCAGGAAAAACTCCAATCAAGAGGCAGACACAGAGTTTACAGACTCTGGAAAAAAGGACTGGAAACTGAAGAAGCTTTAAGGAAAATTGCTAAATTATCAGGAATTCCCATTAAAACTATCTCTCACGGTGGTTTAAAGGATAAAAACGCTATTACTGAGCAATTCATTTCAGTTCCAGAAAAGTTTCGCCTGAAGGAATTTTCCTTTCCAGATCTAAAACTTTCATTTTCTGGATTTCTTAATAGACCTATTTCTCCTTCTATAGTAAAGGGGAATCTGTTTGAAATTCTGGTGAGAAACGGGAAACCGCCTGAAGATAGAATCAAGATTCTGGAAAAACAAGGAATCCCCAACTACTACGGAGAACAGAGATTTACATCTGTTAGAGGTAACGAACTCTTTGCCAGACATCTATCATCAGGAGACTTTAAAAATGCTTTCCTCT
>CAJXJV010000234.1 GCA_913055135.1 uncultured Desulfurobacterium sp.
ATAGGAGGTGAGCCATGCCAATGAAAATCAAAGGGAAAACAGATTTAGCTGGAGTAGTTACGAAAAGCGGAGAATTCATACCTCTCGAATTTACGATTAGTGCTTTCATCCCACAAAATCCGAGAGACAAAGAGCCCTATACAAAGGTTTATGGGGAAAAGGTCTTAGAGGCCATCAGAAACAAAAAGCTAAAGGCTTCAGAGTTAGAAGTTTTCTTATGGTTTGTAGCTAAGAACAGCAACAAAAATAACTGGAACAACGAATGGATTAACGTTGACTATAGGGAACTAGCTAAAGAATTAGGATTTAGCGAATGGACCATAAAAATGGCAATCAAAAGCTTACTCAACCTAAAGTTTATCGTTCAATGGAAACCGAGAAAACCAGTCTTCAGACTCAATCCTGATTACTGCTTTAAAGGCGGAATAATAGGTAAAGCCAAAGCAATAAGTGAAGTTCAAAATCACCACATAAGAAAGGAGGACTACAACGAGTTCATAGACCAAGCCGTAAAAGCAGTTAAAAATGGATAAGAAAGGAAATCAAACAACAGCCAAACAACCAAAACGACAACCTACCCCACAACCCAAATAGCCAACACTTAGGAGGAGAGTAATGGCTTTTCGCTTGGAAGATGTCATAGACCTTAATAAGATTGATTCAGACAATTCTCATTATACATTCAAAGTCTATGTCAGTAAAGACCCTAAGACAAAGGTATTTAAGGTTTCTATTTGTGGATTACAAAAGGGAGACAGGATTATCCTCTATGGAACTAAAGATATAGTCAAGGCAAAATTAAAGGACCTCATTTCGTATCTAGCTCATACTGTTAAAGAGGTCGACAGTCCTTTTCTTTAGATGTTGTAGGAAGCTTGGTTGTAGAGTTGGATTAAGTTTTGGTTGTTTGGTTGTTTTCTTGTGATAGATATTTGTTTAACTTCTTTAAAAAGGATGGTGGTGCTGAGTCTAACAGAAGTGACAGAATTTCTTTGACTTTTTCTCTCTGGTTTCTGGAGAGTCTGTTGAGGTCCATGATTGATAGTAGTTCTTGTATGTCATTCTCATAGCTTCTTATCATATTTTCTATTCCAGTTTTGGATTTCGAGAATTCTGGATTCCGGAAAGCTTCGTAATGTTCTCTTAGTGAAGTGGCTACAATTTTGAGACATTCAATTGGGTCTTCTGCTTCCTTTTCAATAACATTCCCCGAGGAAATAATCAGTCTAGAACAGGGAAATTTGCTTAGATCCATCCTACCTCCGAAAGATTATCTCGGTATCTTGGTGTTTTACCTATTGGCTACTTTTCCTTTTTTCCTTTTCCCCTGTTGTAATCCAAACCATACTGAGGATGGTCCCTAAGAAAGCTATTCCCAAGATTACGGAAACTGCGGTAGCAATTAATGTTTCTTTTCCCATTCTCTTAACTCCTCTACAAGTTCTCTAAGAGTTACAGCAATTCTTACACTTCCAAGAAACAACCCTAGTGTTAAAATTAGTCCAAGAATAACTAGAGGAAGAGAAATAGGGTTGGAAAGCTTGAAAAGAAGGCTTACACTTCCGCCGCCTATAGCTACGAGAAGAATGACCAGATTCCGTAGCAGCTCCGTGTAAAGTCTTAGTCTTTCTCTGATGCTCTCTATCTGTCTATCGTTCATTTTTCGGAAACTCCTGGAAAGCATGTATTCCTGGTTTCTTTTCTACTATCGTTCTATCGTCATAATTTAAGTCAAAGTCTCTGTCCTTCTGACTGAGATTCATCCAAGAAATTACTATTTCAATTTTCTCTACTTATTCCTAAGTAACTATTAGCTTTAGAAATGTTTTTACTATTTCAAAAAATTTACTTAACATTTTAAATTTCTCGTTTATATATCAAATTCGCCTCCAGATTAGCGACTTCTAATATTGCTCGTATTCAATATTGAATACAAGATGCAAGAAATAATAGGATAGTTCTACTTAATTTCCAAAATATACCTTAGAGTGTTGTGGCATTTATTGTTTTTCTCTGCTAGAATATCTGGAAGACCATCCTAAATTCTGGTAAATTCTAGAGGTATATCAGTATTTTTCTCTGTAAAACTGGTTATAATTATTATAGGGTTGTTAAAATAATCCCAATTCTTGTGCATATAACTTGATTTTATATTGGACATCTTACACAAATTTATGTTTTGGAATTGTTGTCTCATTCTATAGATAGGAGTTAGTCAAAAATTGCTTATCTCTATTTCAGCGGCTGGAGGTGAAGGATATGAAAGTAAAAGACGCTTACTTAATTTCGGACTGCAACAAGATAGAGGTCAGAATCCTTGATCCGGAAGGTAATCCACCAGGAACAAGCTGCACCTTTATCCTTGATATTCCCTCAATAGTGCTGAAAAAGAAGGTTGCATCATTGTTTACTCCAGGTGCAGAAGAACTAGCTATTTCAGCAGTTCTCCAGGAGCTCCATAGACTAATGAAACTTCATAAATGCAGTCAAAGAGTATTTGATTGGCTCATAAGCAGAATGAGAAATGATGGAACGGTAATAGTGTACTCACAACAGATGATAGCCGATGAGACAGGACTAAGTGTAAGAACAGTTAGAAATGCTATTCACGAGCTTTCTACACTTGGCTATGTAAGGAGAGTTAAGTACGGACTCTACAGGGTTAGTGATGGAATCCATAACTTCATCAAGGAAGCCAGAGGAAGAGGTAAATCACTAGGAAGTGGAATTTTTATCTGGTTCGGGAATATGTAGTGATGTTATTACTACGTAACATAAATAAATGAATAAATGTCTGGGAATATTAGGTTACAAGGGCTTGGAGAGATTTTAGTTAGATATATCCAACTACAAGTTAGATTAATCAAACTAA
>CAJXJV010000235.1 GCA_913055135.1 uncultured Desulfurobacterium sp.
CTATATCGTGCAGAAAAGCAGCTGCATAGATTCTTGAAAGTTTTTCTCTGCCAAACCCAAGTTTTTTTCCTATGAGATAAGAATAAATAGCAACTCTCCGAGAGTGTCCCTCAGTATATGAGTCTCTGACGGAAAGGGCTTTTAACAAAATATTGAAGTTTTCAAGCCAGTCATACTCTTTCTCAAAATCGTTTATTTCCTCAAAAGCTGATTTAAGTATGGTTTCTCTGTTATCTTCTAAAGTTTGCCCTGTCATTATTCAGCAACCTGGAATCCTTTATAGTTGTGTTTTTTTTGATTTCTTTTCTTGATTAGTTCCCTAATTGATTCTTTTGACCAAGTAAAATGCCTCCGAGTTATAGGGGCTCTTTTCTCACATAAGATTAACATCTCCTCCCTTAATAATGTAGACAAATAAAAAAGAAAGAGCAACAGTGTTCAAGTTCAATACACAGCGGAACCCTGATGACTTCTAATATAGTCCTCAACCTCCTCTTCTCTATCATCCACAGTTTACTTTCTATCGTCTGAATAGACCTTTCACGTTCACATTGGTCTTTGGAGACTTCGGATAACTAAAGTAGTGTTCTATCCCTTGCTTTTTAAGTACTCATCCAGTTCTCCTAAGATTTTGCTTCCATTATGGACTTGGACTTTCTCTATGCGACTTGCTCGGAAAATTGCGTAAACGTTATGCCGTTTTAATTCCATTTATCAAGCTTTCCTAGTCAAGAAATTGTTTCTTAACATGAAACCTATCAAGAAGACAAATTACGAATTGAACGGCCATTTAATTGCCACACCACACTTAAGGGATGTACTGTCTTCTGGATAATGGTTGTCCGTAAGGGAGTAACTCCCTTACGGACGGTTACCTATCTCTGCCGAAGGAAGATGACAGATGATAGCACTTGCCACCAACGTAATATTATAACAAATTTAACAAACATTAACGGCACTCAATTTATAATAAAATCAATTAGAGAGAGTTCTAAGGGAGGAGGGCATGAAAAGTTTTCAGGAAAACGACATAAAATTGAGCAATCCCGTCAAAGACTTTATGACCAGAGAGCCATATACAGCCAGAATACAGGATAGCATAAAAGAAGCAATAGATTTAATGGTTTCTAACAAGATAGGAAGCATTGTCGTCACTAACAATAACAAAGAACCCGTTAATATTCTTACCAAAACGGATGTTCTAAAACTGATATTCTTTAACTATACAGACGTTTCCATAGATGACGCTTTAAGGATTCTAAAGAAGAAAAATTCTCGGATTTTCACAATTAATGAGAACGATTTAATAACAGATTGCATCGAAATTTTCGTATCCAAAGGGATTAAACATTTACCAGTGGTCAATGCCGAAAACAAAGTTGTAGGTATCATCTCAGCAACTGACATAATCCAGAAGATTTCATATTTGATTTTCATAGACGGCCTGACTGGATTTGGTAACAGGCACTACTTTGAGTCCCTGAAAGTAAAGTTCGACAAGTTCCGTGGAAAAATAACAATTGGAATTCTTATGCTGGATATAGACAACTTCAAAAAAGTAAACGATACTTATGGACATACCTTTGGAGATAAGGTTCTAAAAAAAGTAGCTGAGACCATAATCAACAATGTTCGCTTTGTTGATGAAACTGTTCGCTATGGAGGAGAAGAATTCTTGGTAATGCTTTTTAAGGCTCACAGGGAAGTTGTACTCAGAGTGGCTGAAAGAATACGACAGGCTGTCGAAAGAATTAAGTTTGAGGAATACCCTGAACTCAAAATAACGATAAGTATAGGAGCAACTTTGTGTCTTCCATCTTCTGACACAGGAGAATGCGTTAAAAGAGCAGACCTTGCTCTAAAGAAAGCCAAGAAAGAAGGCAAAAACAGGGTATTCTTCCTCTCCCCGGATGATGAGTCGTAGCCTAAGAAAGTTTCTTTATGTTATTCTTGACTTCTTGATGCATGATAGAAATTTTCTTGGCCAGCTTTTTCTTCTCAAAATCTTGAATGGCCTGTTTTACAACTTCTTCTGGAACTCCCAGTATCTGAGCTATTTTGCCAGGCGAAAGTCCCAGCTTCTCGTACAGACTTTCCATGTCCTCCTTGCTTATCATATAAACTCCTGAATTGCTTTTAGGTTTTTGAACGTCACCCAGAGAAACCATTACGCTTTTGCGGAGATAAAGAATAGATGAAAATACTTAATCAGGCAAAATTATATCAGTTTCAGATTGATTTATTGATTAAGTTATTAATCAAGATGTAAACACATTATTTAGACTTTTGCTTTTTTCTTCTTCCTTTCTTGGGCGGTTCAAGGATCCTGACAGTCTTCTCTTTGAGTTGCTTACCTGCCTTAAAGTATGGAACTAACATCGGCGGTAACTCCAGAGGTTCATTCGTCTTTGGATTCCTTGCGATTCTTTTTTTCCTTTCTTTCATGAAGAATGAACCAAACCCTCTTATTTCTATCTTCTCCCCTCTGGAAAGAGTCTCGGTTATCACTTCCAGAATAGAATCGAGAGCTTCTTTTATCTCTCTCTGAGTGAGAGTTGACCTTTTAGCTGCTTCTTTCACAAGTTCTTTCACGTTCATTTCCCTGATCCTCCTTTCTTGATTTCTCGTTTTCCCCGTCTGTAACAACCAATTCAACATCTGGTTTTTCGGAACTGAGTTCTAAGAATATTTCGCACAACTTACTCAATTCTTCTTTCTTTTCAGGATTGACCTTAGAAAAAGAGGTACGTTTCTCCCCTTCTTCAGGCTTTAAATAATTCATCATTTTCACTTCCTGCAGGAGTTCTCTCATGAGATTTCTGGTTTCCTCTATGCTCCTGTAAATCATCAAGAGAAAAACAGG
>CAJXJV010000236.1 GCA_913055135.1 uncultured Desulfurobacterium sp.
TGTGGTTGTATCTACTCGGAAAAAGAACGCTACTGTCCTAAAGGGAAACCCAATATTGAGTGGATTATAGATCAAACTTAAATCTCTTTTTCGACAACAACTTCCTTTTTTATCCTTGAAATGAGCTCCTCAAAGGCTGGTAAAACATCGCTTCTAAATCTTCCAGCAACAACAACTATCATTATGTCATCGCCTATCTTTAATCTGCCACTGTTTATCCAGACTCTCACTGCTTCAATTCCTTCTCTTTTTTCAATACTGGATACTACCTCCTTCAACTTTTCTTCATCAAAAGAAAGTTCCATTTCACTTACTTTCTCTCCTGTCTTTGAACTCGCTCTCACTATTCCGTTGTGAACAAGAATCATCCCAACGTTTTCTGGATTTGAAGCCTTTTTGACTTCTTCAATCAGTTTGTCCACAGACGGTCTCATAGAGCTCCTCCATTCTGTTCAGATTTATTAAACTTCTCCTCTGATAATCTAACAACTCAAACCTTTTAAAATCAACCTTCTTGCTCCTCAGTAGTTCATGAAGCTTAGAAATCCTGTGTTTTCCAGATTTAAGAAATTCCTCCACAATGTAAAGCTGAACCTTTGAAATCAGGAAAAAGAGAGAGTGGAGCTCCTCTCTCTCTGAGACAACGGCTGGTGGGATCTCTTCTGAAAAAGCTTTCAAAACTTCAGCCTTCACAAAAGGAACATCTCCTGGAAGGAAAAGGACCCTATCGTTGGATGCAAACTTAAGCCCTGTAACAATCCCATAAATCGGGGAAAAACCGGTAAAAGCTTCTGGAATGACTTTGATACCCTTTACGTGTCTAAACTTATCGGGAAACTTCCCAACGACCAGAATCTCAGGAAAATCTCTTGCGGCTTCAACAACGTGTACAATCAGGAATTTCCCGTAGAGATTTTGTGTCAGCTTATCCCTTCCAAATCTGCTACTTTTCCCTCCTGCAAGGATACAGACTGTAACGTTTCTCAGTGTCCTCCTCCCCTTGCCATTTTAAGGGCATGTTTTATAAGAGGTAAGAACATTTCAAGGTTCTGTCTTACCCCTTTTGAACTTCCTGGCAGGTTCAGAACAATGCAGTTTTCACTCAAAAGTCCTGCTTTTGCCCTTGACATTAGAGCCTTTGGTGTAAATTTGATTCCAAGGATGTGCATTGCCTCTGAGAAACCCACCATTTCCTTTTCAATGATTTCAGAGGTGGCTTCAGGAGTTACATCCCTCTTGCTAAAGCCGGTTCCACCAGTTGTAACTATAAGGTTTGCTTCCATCTGTTCAAACTTTTTGATAGCCTCTTTTATCTTCTCTTTGTCGTCTGGAACAACTGTATAGCCAATAACCTCAGCGCCAAACTGCTCCAAAATCTCTCTTGCAAGAGGACCGCTTTTGTCTTCTCTCTTTCCTGCATAGGTTGAATCACTGACTGTAATTACAGCCGCCTTTAAGCCGCTCAAATCCTCTGCCCAATCAGACTTTCCACCGCTCTTTGAAACGATTTTGACTCCCTCTATAACCATGTTTTTGTCAAAAGCCTTACACATATCAAATATGTTTAAAAGAGCCATCATAACAGCATTTATTGCCTCAACTTCGTATCCTGTTCTCCAGATTCCCCTGACTTCTGCCTCAACTTCAACGTAGTCTTCACCAACCTTTGTGTTCACCTCTATGTGGTCAATAGGAATTGGATGACAGAATGGCATGAGTTCTGCAGTCTTCTTTGCCCCCATAAGCCCCGCAATTTGCGCAGCGGAAAGGACATCCCCTTTCGGAATTTCTCTATTGAGAATTTTCCTGACTGTTTCCGGAGAAAGTTTTATCCTCCCAACAGCTTTTGCAGTTCTTAAGTTGTCAAATTTTGTAGTAATATCTACTGTCCTCATCGGATTCCTCCAGCAGAGTTTAGGACTATTCTATAAAATCTCTTCTGGAGGTGACATGGAGAAAATTGGGATAGCAGCTTCTATTCTTCTGCTTCTTCTAACAATTATCAGGGAAAACAGGTTTTTACTTTTGGTTTCCTCACTTATCCTGACTGTAGTCCTCATCTACAGAAGCTTTCTTGCCGGTTATCCGCCAATTTTCAATCCCTTTGACACAATACTTCTCTTTTCCCTTCTCTTTCAAATAGTTTCCTTCTTCCTGAAAGTTTCAAATAGAATAACCTCTGGATTGGCACTTCTCTTTACCTTACCGCTTCTCTTTTTCAAAACGGGATTCAAGGAGATACCGCCAATAATCAGAACCCCCCTTTTCTTTATCCACGTTGGAACTGCAATGGTCTCCTACTCCCTGTTCCTGATAGCCTCAATCTTTGCGGCTTTCAACCTGTTCGGTAAGGATTATAAAACTGAATCCGTTGTAAAATGGGGACTTTTCCTCTTTACCCTTTCACTCGTTGTTGGAGGTGTCTGGGCTTTCCTTGCCTGGGGAGATCTTTTTCCCCTTGAGCCTAAATCGCTCTTCTCTCTCTTCATGTGGCTTTACTTTTCACTTCTGGTTCACCTAAAGTTTGATAAAGAGCTTGCAAAACTAAAAAAAATCAGACAAGGTGCTTCATCTTTGACAATGGACGGAGCAAAGGTAATAAGTTATTATACAAATATGCATAGTATATTTTTGCAATTTCTAGGCTCAATTGTTAAAAATGCCAAAACGGTAAAAGAGGCTAGAACGCTGCTTGCTTGGTATAATTTTGATATGGCAAAAGAAAGAGCAGGAATTGAAAGAGCTGTAATGAGCAATACTTTTGCAAGAGATAAATTTTTGCCAGGCATGAGAAAAAAATTTATTACTCTAGTAACCGCACAAAATTGTTATCTTGATAGTTTTAA
>CAJXJV010000237.1 GCA_913055135.1 uncultured Desulfurobacterium sp.
ATAGCCCACCAACAGAACTGCAAAGTTCACTAATGTGCAGTTCTGTTAACCAGGAGTGAACAATGTCAAGGATAGGAGATTTATATCAGCAGAATAAAATCATTCGGGATACAATCTTAGCCAAAAAGAGAATGGAAGCTATTACTTTAAAGAAATTACAGAAACCATCCGACAATCCTTTTGATGCTGCAAGGGTGGTGATAAACCATGACATCCTGAAAAACATAGACCAGTATAAGAAAAACATCAAATTTGTAAAACCTCCTCTCGAATTTGCTTCCCATGTTATGGATGATATTTTCGAAAATATTCTCTCAAGGGCAAGGTATAATGCAATTAGAGCTGACGGAATAAGAATGAACTCAGAAGCTCATGCAATAGCAACGGAAGTTCATCTACTGAAGAAAAAGCTTCTTGACTACGTAAACTCCACATTTTACGGCTCTTACGTTTTTGCAGGAACAAAAGTCTATGACAAGCCATTTACATTTACATACTCAGAACTTAAAAGTTACAACTCTTTTGGAAATATCTACAACACAGAAGTTTTATCCCACAACGCTCTATCCGGTACCGATTCAATTGCCCTGCAGTCAGGGGATGTTTTAACGTTTTCTATTGGAGATAAAAACATCTACATTAAAGCACTTAAAGATATGACACTGGAAGATGTAGTAAACAGAATAAACACCATAGCTGCTCAGGAGAATATACCGGCAGTTGCAACAGCAGTAAAGACAGAAGACGGTTACAAGCTTTTTATAAGATCAGGTATCCCTTCTCTTCCACCATCACAGATAGAGTTTGGAAGCATTCTCGGTAATCCACAAAAGGAATATACAGTAAACGGAGAAACACGTAGTGACTATCCTCAATTAGCTCTTCCTGAGGGGAAGAAAATAACAGTTAAACTGAAAAACATAAAAACGGGAGATACTTACACCATAAGTATTACCGCTGAAAAAGACATGGGGCTTGCCGATGTAAAATCCGCTCTTGATAATGCTTTTAAAGAAAAGGGTCTTAACGCTGATGCTATTATTCGCAAAACATCTGATGGAAGAAATTACCTATCTCTGATAACGGGCGATCCTGATTTAAGATTTGCAGACATTTCAGATGAAGGAGGGAAACTTGTTCCTCAAGATGCAGATAAAAGTTTCCTGATAGTCCACAACTCCTCAGGAAAAATTGTTTATCGTGGAGACTATACAGAGAGAGAAATCCTGATGGACGACAAAAGGACAGTTAAAGCAAATGTTGTAATAGCCGATCAAGTGGCAAAAATATGGGATATGCTCTCTACACTGGAAGCAGCTATCATCTCAAAAGCAGAGCCTTTTGCAGTAACCAAAGATTTTGCAGAGCTGGACGATATAGTCCTGAATGCCGGTGATAAATTCTCATTTCAATTTGATGACAACACAATTGAAATCAAAGCAGATTCAGATATGACCCTTGAAGACCTTGTAACGGAAATTAATAAACGACTGACCGAGATGGGACTTGAAGCAAAAGCAGAACTTCAACCCTTAACCGCTTCAAAATTCTACCTTAAACTCTCATCGAAAAACCCTGAAAAAGCAGTTTCAGGTATAAAAGTGGAAGACAGTACCGGAAACGACAAAACAGGTTCTTTCATGGGAGGTTTCAGCTATACCACTTCATCGTCGGATTTTATATCCTATGCTATAAGACAGATAGACGAAATAATGCAGTCCTTTAACAGAGTTAGAGAAAGAATAGGAGCAGACTTGGAGTTCATAGAATACACAGAAGACAAACTGGCAGAAAAAGAAGTTAACATTTCTGAAGAAACGGACAAACTCGAAAATGCAAAACTTGAAGAAACCCTGGCTCAAATGTCCAGGTACGAAGCCATATACCAGATGAACCTGCTATTGCTCTCGAAAAGGTCAAAACTCAGCCTTCTTGATTTTATGAGATGAGAGATGCGTAATGCGAGACGAGTTTTTCTTAAATTTTTTCTATAAAAATCGATATGTATAAGTAGAGAACCGAATCGGATGGAGGCAACCATGGCTGTAAGGACAGTTTCAGACCTTACACAACTATTGCAACAGTACTACACTGTTCATCAGGCAATTCATCAGAGAGAGCCCGATAAACCTTATGTAATGGATGATACGGCTACAATATCAGCTTTTGCACCTATAAAAGTAAACGTTTCTTTTGTAAGTGAGAACGCAGGATATTCAAACTTGGGTGGCGCAGTTCTCCTCAGCGACCTCTTAAAAGCTGACCAGAGTGCAGATGTTGTTTCTCTCTTCCAGGATAGAGATTATAACTGGGCAATTGACGGTGCCGAGAAAGGATTCATAGAACCCTACTTTGTGGATAAATATAACATCGATGTAAGTGGCACTTTCCTGGATGAAGGCGCTTTTAATACTGAATCTGAAAGAGCACTTCGAGCTACAAGTATTACTCTGTTGCCGCGCGACATAATGACAAACTATCTCTTAACAGGATATGGACATGTCCCTGGCAGAAGAGCTGACTACCTCGTTTCCATTCCAAAAGCTGGTTCACTGAATACAGGACTTCTTCCTCCCGAAGGAAGTTATGTAAAGGTAACTGACAATGGAGACAATACCTATACAGTGGCATGGGAAGACCTTACAGGTGGAGGAGACAGAGACTTTGACGATGTTGTTCTGAAATTCGAAATTGAAAGAATCCCCGTTTATAAGGGTGTAGCCAGTACTGTTATTCCTGAAACAGCAACTGCCCACAATACCTATGCTTTCCAGGTAGGTAATGCTGTTATAGAAGCCTGGTATGAGTATGA
>CAJXJV010000238.1 GCA_913055135.1 uncultured Desulfurobacterium sp.
ATTCTTCTTTCGAATATATCTCACGAGATGAGGACTCCTTTAAATGCTCTCTTAGGTTATCTCCAGATTCTCAAAGATGATAATGAGATTTCTCCAGAAAAGAAAATTTATATAGAAAACGCAATTGTAAGTGGAGTAGTTCTTTTAAGGCTTATTAATGATGTTTTAGATGCTGCCAAGATCTCTGCAGGTCAACTTGAGCTTTATCCACAGCCTTTCTGGTTAGATAGTGTAGCTATTTCTATCTGGAAAACTTTCAAGCAACTTGCTGCAGTAAAAGGATTGAAGTTTAACATATCATCCACTCCAGTTCCTTACATGCTTTTAGGTGATAAGGAAAGAATTATTCAGATTATCAATAACATTGTTTCGAATGCTGTAAAGTTTACAGAGAAGGGATTTGTTAATGTGGTTATAGAAAAAAGGGAAGAAACCTCAGAAGAGCTCGAGTTACTTATTACTGTGAAGGATAGCGGTTGCGGCATTCCAGAAGAAAAGAAGGATGAGTTGTTTAAACCATTTAAACGGCTTCAGAGAGAACAACAGGGTACAGGGTTAGGGTTGTTTATTTCAAAGAATCTTGCAAAAAGAATGGGGGGAGACCTATGGTTTGAAAGTAAAGAAGGAAAAGGTTCAGCTTTCTATATTTCTCTAAGGCTTCCAAAGGTTCCCCTTCTACAGGAACAGCCTTTAAAAGGTAGAAGGTTTGTTATTCTTTATGGAAAAGATTGCCCTTCTTTTGTGTGTAATGTTCTGGAAAATCAATGTACTCTACTTGGAGCAAAAATCAAAAGATATATGTGTGCAAAAAGATTAATGGAGGATATACTAAAGAACAGAATCAGCAAAATAGACTATTTTATAGTTGTAGAACCAATCGATGACAAAATATTTCCGTCTTCTATCGTTGATGTTATGCGCTTTATTCTTGGTAAAGGAGAATGCAGATATCTTTTAATAAGTGAGAATGAAAATAAGAAAAAAAAGAAGCTTAAGGTTTTCGATTATGTTTTTTCTTCTTACATTTCTATAGAGGATATACTTGATATAGAGAAAGAGAAAGAGAAAGAGAAAGAGAAAGAGAAAGAGAAAGAGAAAGTGCAAATTCTCATTGTTGATGACGAACCTTTTAATCGTCAGGTAATTGCAATGATGATAAAGAAATCTTTTCCTGATGCAGTTATAGAATTTGCGTATAACGGAAAAGAAGCCGTGGAAAAAGCCGTAACTCAGAAATTTGATATGATTTTCATGGACATAAGAATGCCTGTAATGAACGGATTTGAAGCTACTAAAAGGCTTAGAGAAAAAGGAATAGAATCGGCAATTTACGTTGTAACTGCAGATGTGATAAGGGAAACACTTAGAGAAGCTCTGGATTGCGGAGCGAACGGCGTGGTGCAGAAGCCTATAAATGTGAAAGAACTTGAAAGAATATTAAACTCAAGAATTGAGGATAGGAGTGATGAAAAGTTCAACGGTGAAAGTTCTCATCGTAGATGATGAACCTTTTAGTTGTAGAATGATGGAAGCTGTTTTACAGAAGGTAATAGATATCGGAGATTTTCGTGTAAACTTTTCTATAAAGGCTACTACATCCTCCGTAGAGGCTATGAAGTACGTCAGGGATGAACATCCTCAAGTTGTATTTACGGACTTAATAATGCCTCAGATAGATGGATTTAGAATAATTAAAGAAGTAAGAAATCTTCATTCTTCGAGAGAAACAATAATTGTTGTTGTTTCTGCTTTAGGAGATAGAGAAGCAAGAAAAAAAGCTCTTGAAATGGGTGCTAATGATTATGCTCTTAAGCCAATCGATAGTCTTGAATTTTTTACTAGGGTAAGAAACGTAATCGAACTTGCGGAATATTATCAGCTACTTAAAAAATATAATTTAACCAAAATCATAGAGAGCGTAGAGGAGACATGGGAGGAGTGAAAGAAAATATAAGAAAAATAGCAATGGAAAAGTTTTTACTTCATTTTGATTATGAGGAAGCAAAAATACTGGTGGATGAAGGACTAAAATCTCTTGAGATTCAACTGAATGAACTTCAAAAAGCAATTGAGAGAAAAGATGTAGAAAATATTGTATTTCATGCCCATACTGTAAAGGGAATACTTTTGAATCTTGGGCTTCATGAGAAAGGAAAGGCTTTTGGGGTAGCCAAGGATTTATATAACCAGGGAAAAAGTGCCGATGACATTATAGAAGGAGTTATATCTGCCATCACATTTCTTTTCTCAGGGGAAGAATTGTGAAAGTAGTTGTATTAGCAGGTGGTAAAGGAACAAGATTATGGCCAATGTCAAGGGAGAATTTCCCTAAACAGTTTATCAGTATAAATGGCGTTTTTGAGGAGTCTCCTCTTAAAGCAACTATTCACAGAATAAGTGCTATTTGTGGACCAAGAGATATTTTTATAGTAACAGCGAAATCTTATAAGCATCTGGTAGAAAGTCAGCTTGAAGAAATTGGAATAATGGCAAATTTGGTCGTAGAACCAGAACCTAAAAGTACAGCTCCAGCAATTATATTAGCTGTCAAACATATGATTGATTCAGGTAGCAGTCTGGACGAAACAGTTTTAGTGGTTCCATCTGACCACCTGATTAAGCCGGTTGAAGGTTTTATCTCCTCTGTCAAAAAAGCTCTAAAAGTTGCTGAAAATGGATATATCGTAACATTTGGAGTAAAACCCAGAAGACCTGATACAGGTTATGGTTATATAGAGAAAGGAATAGAACTTTCAGAGATGGTTTACAAAATCAAGAGATTTTGTGAGAAACCAGACTTTGATACAGCA
>CAJXJV010000239.1 GCA_913055135.1 uncultured Desulfurobacterium sp.
CTTTGAAGCTATTTTTCCTGCTTTCCTTCCACTATCTTTAGAACTGCAAGATTGCCAGCTCGTGGTTGCAACAGCTACCTTAAAACATAAACATTCATACACAAACATAGCTGTTGCTTTTGAGACTCCCCTTAGATTGTGTTCTCTTTCGAGAACTTTTCAGGGAAACCCCAGGGGAGACCACAGACTCCCTTTTCCCACCTGCTTTTAGCAAGTGGGACAGGTAAAGAAAATGCTGATTGAATACTGCATTCACATCTGCATTGACCGTGTATCCGCAACCTGGACACTTAAACAGTGCAGTAGAACCAGAAGGAGAGAACCTCTCTCCTTTAGTCCCACAAAAACTGCACTTCCTTGATGTCCAGCCGGGATACACAAAGTCAACATTAAAACCTTCTTCTATGGAAATTTCCTGAACTCTATCTACTATTTTCTTCCTTAACCAGTAGCTGAGTTTCCTGTTTAATTCTCTGCTCTTCTTTTTCTTTTCTCCTCTTAATCCTTTCAGCTTTTCAAATACTACTATCGCATTTTCACATTCTTTAGTTATCTTCGCTATTTCCTTTGCTGTCTTTAATGCTATGTCTCTATTGAGGTTGTTTATCTTCTTCCAGAGTTTCTTGTTATCCTCTCTTGTAGAACTCCTGCCTGTTAGTTTCTGCTTTACCCTTACCTGATGGAGAAGGTAGTCTCTCTTTTTAACAAGTCTTAAAAGTTCTCCGTTTATGAAGTTTATCTTTTTTAGCTTGCTGTTCTTCTTTCTCCAGTCTGTTTCAAAAATCCCTATGCAGGCTAAATTCCTCTCTACATTCAGGTCAACGTTAATAACTGTTTCAGGTTTCTGAGGTTTTTTCTTCCTCTTAATTGTTTTTTCAAGTGTTACTGCAAGGTAGAAGTCTTTATCCCTTCTTATAAGTGTTGCTGTATTCTTTGGAATATATCCACTATCCATAAGTTCAAAGAGTCTTTTGTAAACCTTTACAGGATAGTTCCTTTTTCTGTAATCTCCACTTTCGCTCAATACTTTCAGTCTAACAAAGTGAAATTCTTTCCCGTCCCGTAGAAAAATGTCTTGTAGCTCTACATCTGTTGCATAGTAGGTAAGGGAAAAGTTTTTAGGGTCAGGATAAGAAGGTTTGTTGTGTCCAGGTTCTTTCCCTTCTTTATACCAGTTTTTGAGATTGGATACGTAGCTTTTTACCATTCCATACGCTTTGTTGATTGCACTTCTCCTTATGTTGGTCTGAACAGGAGTCTTTATCTTCTCCTCTATCGGAAACTGCGGATCGGGATGGGCTTTTGTTGAAATCGTTATGCTTTCAAGGAAGGTAAGTGCTTGTTCTTTCTTTAAGGACACTACTCTGTAGATTCCAGCTTTTCTTATAACTTCAAGATAAAATACCAGAACATCAGCATAGAGAGAAAGTATCCTGTCAAGAGCTTCTCTCTTCTCCTTATTGGGTTCGTAAACTTTCAGGAGGACTGTCTTAACTACCTTCAAGCTCTTCCTCTAACAGTTTCTTGACCTTTTTGAACTTTTGAGACCTTGCTCCGTAAATTCTTGCTGTAAAGGAAGTGATTATGGTAATTAAGTCTTCTACAAGTTCTTCCATCTTATCTTTGCTCATTTTCTTTTCAGCTACAACCAGCTTCGCTCCATACTCTTCAAGGAGCTTTTCCACAAAACTCAATCCAAACCTTGTTAACCTGTCAGGGAACTCAACTATTACGTAAGGAATTCCGTTTTCTTTAACGTATGAAAGCATCTTCCAGAAGTTCTTTCTCCTGTCATTAATTCCACTCGCTACATCTTGAAACATTTTGACAACTTCATAGTTATTCTCTTCAGCAAACTTGAGTAATCGTTCTTTTTGTCTTTTCAGGTTACCATCTCTATCCTGTCTTTGAGAACTCACTCTCGCATAAATAACAGCTCTTCTATCGTTAAGCTTTTCCCTTAATAATCTCAAAACCTCTGATTTTGGTATTCTCCTTCTCCCTTTAGGAGTGCGGATAACCCTGATTAATCCTTCTTTATCCCATCTCTGTATGGTTCTTGTAGAGACACCTAATAGCTTTCCAGCTTCTTTAGGAGTGAGTAGTTCTTCCATAACAAAACTAAAGTTATATTCATCCACGCAAATGTCAAGTGTCTATGTTTGTGTATAAATTTTTAAACTCTAAAGATTGGAAGGATCGCAAGAAGGTCTATTATTGAGTAGGGCTTTACCATCCATTTCAGTTTAGGCTCTAGTGCTATAAAGAACGCCTTTATATGGTTTCCTGTGTTCAACAAACCTTCTCTGAAATCGTCTATGAAGTCGGATATAACCCAAAACCTTAAGATGTATTCAACAACAAAAAACCGCAGATAATTATAAAAGATGGGGAATATGTTGATGTAGTTCCAATAAATTTAAAGAAGTATGGGAATTTTGAAAAGAAAGAATATGAGGAGTTTTTAGAGGCATTGGATGATTATTTTGCACAGTTTATGGCAAAAGTTGAGGTTAAAAAAGAAGAGTCAAAACTGCAAAAATTGATAAAAAAGCAGGAGAGGATTTTAAAGACGCAATGGGAGACGTTAGAAAAATATGAGAAGCAGATGCAAGAAAATCAGGAGAAGGGGGATTTAATATATGCAAACTACACATTGGTGGATGAGATACTAAATACTCTAAGAAATGCCAGAGAGAAGATGGATTGGTATAGGATAAAGAAAATAATAGATGAACACAAAAACCATCCCATATTGGGATTAATTCAAAATATAAATGAGAAGAATGGAGAGATTGTAATAAA
>CAJXJV010000240.1 GCA_913055135.1 uncultured Desulfurobacterium sp.
GGGGCCGTAGCTCAGTGGGAGAGCGCGTGAATGGCATTCACGAGGTCGTGGGTTCAAGTCCCACCGGCTCCACCACAATAAAGATGGGCCTGTAGCTCAGTTGGTTAGAGCATCCGGCTCATAACCGGACGGTCGGAGGTTCGAGTCCTCCCAGGCCCACCACTTCTGCAACGAGGTTATTATGCCAATTTCCCTCCTTCAAAAGCTCATCTCAATTTCTTCCGTTTATGGAAACGAAAAAGAGATTGCCGATTACGTCGAATCTTTCATAAAAGAGAAGAATCCTGAGCTTTCAATAATCAGGGAAAACAATACCATAGTTACCCACACCTCGCTTGATCCTGAGAAGAAAACTATCGCTCTGGTTGGTCATCTTGATACAGTTCCAGGAGAAAATGACTACACAGGACAGATAATCGATGGAAAGCTATACGGTCTTGGTGCCAGCGATATGAAAGCTGGTGATGCTGTTATGCTTAAGCTAATTGAAGATTTAGCACTTGAAAAATCAAAGTTCAACCTCTTTTTCATCTTCTACGAAAAGGAAGAGGGACCTTACCTTGATAATGGTCTAAGACAGATATTTGATAAATACCTTGATCTCTTAAAGAAAATAGATTTTGCCTTTGTCCTTGAACCTACCGACAATGTCGTTCAGGTCGGTTGTCTTGGGGTAATTCACGCCTGGTTTAAGTTCAAAGGTAAGAGAGCTCACTCCGCAAGACCCTGGGAAGGGAATAATGCTATTCACAAGAGCTGGAAGCTTTTAAAATTTCTTAATGAACTTGAACCTGTTGAGTACAAAGTTGGAAAGCTTTCCTACTTTGAGGTTCTCAATGCAACAATGACAGAGTTTAAAGGGGGAAGAAACATAATTCCAGAAGAGTTTAAAGTTAATCTTAACTACAGGTTCTCTCCAACAAAAACATTAGAAGAAGCCAAAGAGGATCTGCTTAAAATAAAAGAACAGGTTGAAGCAGATGAAATTGAATTTACCGATCTCTCTCCTGCTGCAAGACCCTGCATCGATAATCCAGTTTTAGTTGAGTTTCTTAGGAAGTTCAATCTTCCCGTTGAGCCAAAGCAAGCATGGACAGATGTAGCCCAACTCTCCTATCACGGAATCGATGCTGTCAACTTTGGTCCCGGTCAACCCCATCAGGCTCATCAGAGAAATGAATATGTTGAATTAGAAAAAGTTGAAGAATGTTACAGAATCTTACATGAATTCTTGAAAGAATAATTTCTTAATCATTTGAAAAAAATTTCAGCTTAAATCAATCTCTCAAGGTCGCTTAGCGTGAAGGTGCTGTGTTTCCTGAATTCCTCTCTCTCATACGGGAAATCGCTTCTGTAGTGACCCCCTCTGCTCTCTTCTCTTCTCATTGCACTTATTGCAATTGCAAGACCCAGAACAGCACTGTTCCTAACCTGCCAATCAGAGTTTGAATTGGCAATCTCAGAAAGTTTATCAATCGCTTTTGTAAGGGATTCTGCACTTCTTACAATTCCGACATTTTCCCACATTACCCTCTTAACTTCGTTTAGAGAATAGCTTTTATTGGTAAAGCTTACCTTCTTTCGCAGTTCTACACCTACAGGAGAGAAATTCTGTTTTAGGTATCTGAAATCCCTGTACATTCCATAAGCCGTTCTCTCTCCAAAGACTATGCACTCAAGAAGTGAGTTGCTGGCAAGTCTATTTGCTCCGTGAACTCCTGTACAGGAAGCTTCACCGACAGCAAATAGACCTTCTATAGAGCTCCTTCCAAAACTGTCAACCGCTATCCCACCAATGTAGTAATGGGCAACAGGAGTAATTGGAATCAAATCTTTTTTTGGATTCAGCCCCCTTTCTAAGAGTTTTGACGTAATAGTTGGAAATCGCTTGAATATGTCTATTCCCTTTTCTTCAATTGGTCTGAAGTCGAGATAAACATTCCCACCACATATCTTCTTCTGACTCTCTATCGCCCGCGTAACAACGTCCCTGGGAGCAAGTTCCCACAGGTGATGGTAATCTCCCATAAATCTTCTGCCCTGTTCATCAACAATGATTGCTCCCTCTCCCCTTACAGCCTCAGATATAAGGAAACATTCAGAGTCATCGCAAAATGCTGTTGGATGAAACTGGACAAACTCCAAATCCTGAAGTTTTGCCCCATACCTGAGAGCAATTGCTATTCCATCACCGGTAGAGGTTGGAGGGTTCGTGTTTTTCAAGTAGATTCCAGCTGCTCCTCCGGTAGCAATAGCCGTAACAGGAGCATAGAGAGCTTTGAGTTCCCCATTTTTTTCATATATAACACCATAGCATCTATTGTCCTTAACTATGAGCTCTTTTACCTTTGCAAACTCAACAATATCTCCTCTATAGCTATCTAAAAGCGCCCTTTCAACTTCTTCTCCGGTTTTATCTCTGTAATAAACAATCCTTGCAACTGAGTGCGCAGCTTCCTTTGTAAACTGCAGGAGACCTCTTTCATCAGTTTCAAAATTTGCTCCCATTCTTATAAGGTCTATAACCCTTTTAACACCTTCCTCTGTCAGAATTCTTGCCATTTTTGTCTTTACAAGTCCAGCTCCAGCTTTTAGCGTGTCATTAAAATGAAGATCAGGACTATCCTCCTTTGGAAGTGCTACGGCAATTCCTCCCTGAGCAAGTTTCGTTGACCCAACATCTGCTGCATCCTTTGTCAGAACACAGACCTTTAACCCAATTGAAGAGAGTTTAGTGGCACAGAAAAGTCCAGCAGCTCCACTCCCAACAACAATGGCATCGTACTCTT
>CAJXJV010000241.1 GCA_913055135.1 uncultured Desulfurobacterium sp.
TATTGTAATTGCCAGCATAGCTTCTCCGACAACCGCAGCTGCTGGAACGGCACAGACATCCGACCTTTCTATTGAAGCTTCAAAAGGTTCCTTCGTCTTTATGTCCACACTTCTTAATGGATTGTAAAGGGTGGGAATTGGCTTCATCGCTGCTCTAACAACAATTGGTTCTCCATTGGTCATTCCACCTTCAATACCACCTGCCCTGTTTGTCTCTCTGTAAAATCCCTTCTTATCCGAGTAAAAAATCTCATCGTGAACCTGAGAACCAAATTTCCTTGCTGCTTCAAATCCAATTCCAATCTCAACTCCTTTAATTGCCTGAATGGACATAATTGCCTGTGCTATTTTTCCATCAAGTCTTTTATCCCACTGAGTATGGCTTCCAAGACCTACCGGAACACCTACTGCAAAGATTTCAAAAACTCCCCCAAGGCTTTCACCTTTTTCCCTTGCCCGGTCAATTTCTTCTTTAAATTTTTTTTCAAGCTTTGAATCATCCATGGGAATTCTGACTTCTGAGTTTTCCGCGTTTTCAAATCTTTCAAGATACGAAAGTTCCTTCAATTTCTCTTCAGGAATTTCTACACTACCTATGGAAATTACATAACTTCCTATCTCTATTCCGAGTCTTCTCAATATATCCTTACAGAGAGCTCCAGCAGCAACTCTTCCTGCCGTTTCCCTTGCACTTGACCTTTCCAGGACATTTCTTACATCGCTAAGGTTGTACTTTAAAATTCCCGAAAGGTCTGCATGTCCCGGTCTTGGTCTTGTAACTTTTTTATCCTCCGGTAATTCCCCTGGCTCAGGTTTCATAATCTCTTCCCAGTTTTTATAATCTCTGTTCCAGACAGCCATTAAGATTGGCGAGCCAAGGGTTTTACCGAGCCTTACACCGGATAAGAACTCCACTCTATCCTTTTCTATCTTCATTCTTCCACCACGACCGTAACCCTTCTGTCTTCTTGAAAGTTCATTGTTGATGAAGTCAAAATCTATCTCAAAGTTTGCAGGAATTCCTTCAAGGTATGCAAAAATGCCCTTCCCGTGGCTTTCACCGGCAGTAAAAAACCTCAACATTGTGTTCTCCTTTACCGAGGAAAGTTTGACCCGCTAATTTTAACTAAAAGAACCAACAGGATGGGAAATGTGAATCAGCAAACTACTCTATTCCTTCCTTCATTTTTTGCCTTATAAAGTTTTTTATCTGCCTCGTTTATAAAATCATTTATTGTCATGGATTCCTTGTATTCAGCAACCCCTATGCTTACAGTAACGTGTAAGTTTTTCTCTTCACAGAACTTAGAAGATGAAATCCTTTTCCTCAAAGCTTCCATTCTTCTGCATGCATCTTCCTTTTTCGTAAAAGGCATAACAAGAACGAATTCTTCTCCACCATATCTTGCTGCACATTCAAAACTTCTGGTTTCTTTCTGGAGAAAGGAAGCAATCTCTTTCAAGACACAATCACCAATGATGTGTCCATAAGTGTCATTAATCCTCTTAAAATAGTCAACGTCAATAATTGCCAGAGTAATGGGTATGCCGTACTGTTTTGATTCTTCTATTTTCTTTTTCAAGTAGTCTATGAAATAACTTCTATTATACAGAGAAGTAAGGTAATCTCTGATTGCTTTTTCGTAGAGCTCTTTGTTAGCTTTTTCTATCATTACATAGGTTAGCTCTTTTTCTAAGCTAATAGCAAGAGGGAAAGCAATCCTCTTAAAGAGAATAGACAGAAATCGTAAATTTACGTCATTTAGTCTATTGCTTATCAGGTATAGTTTCCCAACCTTCTTTCTGCTTGTTTTTAGATCCAGAGAATAACTGTAGCCTTTTACATTAGGAACTTCTTTGCGAATTTCTTTGTTGATTCCGATGCCTGTAGCCTCAATGTAGACTACATCTCCTTCTTTTCCTTCATATATACCTGGCTGGGTAACAATAATAATTTTCTCCAGAGAGTTTATCTCCTTTTTCACATTACCAAATAAATTACTAATCAATGTATTCAATGAGGAAGATAGGATTGCATCTTCAAGGAACTTTTTAAGTACCAATTCAGCTTTATTGAGAATAAACACATCAGTTTCTTCTTCATTTAACAGATACAGGCCACAGTCTATTTTCCTCAATCTCTCGATGACAGTTTTTATAAATCCTTTCTTAATAATACTTCCGTGCTGAGGTGCTATGAGTTCTGGATTCTTCTTTTCAATCTGGTTAAGTGCAAAATCCAGGATGAGTCGACTTGGCATATAGTGTTTATGAAAAAGTTCTATTCCTTCAAAAAGTTCTTCATCATCTTCCAAGAATAATGAAAACTTATCTGAAATCGCACCAAATATATCACTTGAAAAAAGAGTCTTTGTCTTCCTGTCAAAGGTACAGAATGCTCCTGGAAAGTGGGCATACGGAGTGAAAACAAAGTCGAATTCTCTATTCCCTGCAACAAGTTTCCAGTCATTCTGATCCACCAGGTAGAAAGGGGTTTTCCATTGGTAATGCTTTAAGAGGACATGGCTTCTCCAGTGAGTTACTATATACCTTTCTCTCTGGGGCATTATAGATTCAAGAACGGAATAACAACCAACAATATCCGGATCTTGATGATGCATAATGATGTACTTAATGTCTCGTAAGTCTAACACTTTGTATATTTTCTCAAGAACCACAGGAAAGGTAATCATACTTCCAGGATCAATCAGGATACTTTCACTTCCATTTCTTATTACATAAACATGGCACTGGAAAGGATCATCTGGTATTACATAAC
>CAJXJV010000242.1 GCA_913055135.1 uncultured Desulfurobacterium sp.
ATCTCAAATTTAAAGATGGTACAAAAGAGCTTGCTAACCCCCCTTTAGAAAAGGGGGAAAGTAAGGAAGTTAACAACAGAAAAGTTATTTATTTCCCTCTGTGAAGTGTCTCTTCAAGCTTTTGAATTTTTGCCTCAACTTCTTCAAGAATGTTTTTCTTCTCTTCTTCGCTCATTGCTTCTTCGCCTGATGTGAGTAGATGGTTTATCGATTCTGCAATTTCTTTCACAAGGTTCTTAGCCCTTTCTGGCAGATCACTTTCTTTGATCTGTTCCTGGAGTTCCTCAATTTTCTTGAGAATCTCTTCCTTTCTGGTTGCTGCAACGTAGGCTGCTCCTGCACCAAGAATGCTTCCAATTAAGAACATTATGGAACTCTTCTTCATGATTCCTCCTTAATAAGCTTTACTTTAATATAGGTCATTTTCCCTGTCTTTTTCTAAACTTCCTTATGAACGAAACTGTTTCATTTACCATCTGAAAAGCCTCTGTAAGATTCAGGATAGTTTTTTTAAGTTCAATTACAGCCGGCCTGAGCTGGTTGTTTACTGTGTCAACGCTCTCCTCAAACTTCTTCAGGAGTTTGTATGTGGCAACAGCCAGTACAACTAAAGCTATGGTAATCACAACCATACAAACAGCTATAACTGTAAGAGAAATTTCAGCAACTACCATCTATCCTCCAATCGTGAACATTTTTCTTGAGCATCCAAGACTTTCAAGGGCTTCAATCCCGTTAATGCCAGATTTCTTCAGAAGTGCCTCAGCAATTGCTTTTCTGAGGTGATGTCTTTTATATTCAGGGTTTCTGATAACCGACTTCAGGTTTACCTCTTTATCGCTCATCAGGCACAATCTCAATTTTCCATCAGACGTTAATCTCACTCTATTACACGAATCACAGAAGTGTTCACTGATGGAAGGAATGAACCCTATTCTGGCATTTGTTCCTTCTACAATGAAGGATTTTGCAGGTCCATTTTTTTTGGTCTGAGCTGGAATGAGTTTCCCAAATTCCTTTTCAATTTTTTCCTTTATTGAAGCAATTGAGATAAAGTTTTCCTTGGAGAAAAACTTTCCCCCAACCGGCATGAGCTCTATGAATCTAACTTCCACTCCGTAATCTTCCGATAATTTAATGAATGACTCGATTTCCTCATCGTTGAAACCTTTTATCAGAACTGTGTTCACCTTAACCGGTTCCAACCCTTTTTCAATTGCTTTTTTCAGTCCAAGAAGAACTTTCGATAGGGCGTTGATATCTCCGGTTCCCGTTATGAACGCAAACTTTTTCGGTTTTAGAGTATCGATGCTGATGTTGACTCTGTCCAGTCCATGCTCTTTCAGGGATCTAGCTTTTTCTGAAAGAAGATAGCCGTTTGTTGTTAGAGATATGTCTTCAATCTCTTTCAGTTCTCTTATCTGGGCTATTAGATTTTCAATACCTTTTCTTACAAGTGGTTCACCCCCTGTAAGTCTGACCGAATCAATGCCAAACTCTGTGAAAACTTTAACAATCTCGGTTATCTCTTCATATCGAAGTATTTCTGGATGGGGAATAAACTCTTTTGTTCCCTCTGGCATGCAGTATCTGCACCTGAAATTACACCTGTCGGTAACGGAAACCCTTAAATAGTTTATTTTCTTCATTCTTAAATCCTCGTTCGAAGTTCAAATTCTATCACAAGCACTCAGTATATAATACATAATGATACAATGAAACAAAGTATGCTGGAGGAATTTAGTTGAAAGATAGAATTCTTGAAGCAGCTGAAAAAGTCTTTTCTGAGAAAGGTTTTTACGATGCAAAAATTTCAAAAATTGCTGAGTTGGCTAACGTTTCTGTAGGAACTATATACAGATTTTACAGAAGTAAGGAGGAGCTCTATGGAGAGGTTATAAAGAAAAAGCTTCTGGAAATGGAGAAAGAAGTAGAAGAGGCTGTTGAAGGAAAGGAACCTCTTGAAGCTATAAAGGTTTATGTTAATACTGTTGTTGATTTTTTTTCCAGAGAACGGGACTTCTTTGAGATATTCATGATGGAGTTAGGAAGTTCATTTATCATAGATACGGAAAGGTTCAACCTATCTGAGTGGTATAGAAATTATGTCAGAAAGCTTTCAAGAGTTGTTGAAAGGGGAACTGAAGAGGGAATATTTAAGAAGTTAAATCCAGAGGGGGTATTCCTCCTTATTTCAGGTGCCCTTGCAAACATTGACTACTTCCGTTTGAAAGGTTTTATAGATGTGAAACCGGAAGAGGTTAAAGAGCTCGTCTTAGAAGTGGTTCTCACAGGGCTTCTTAACAGGAAGTAGGAAAAGGAGGTCTTTCCCTGTTTACAGATGAGCCAAACCATCTTGATAGCTGTTTTGTATCTACATAATTTATACGGTAAATCAATGAGGAGAAGTGAAATGCTTATTAAGGTTCAAAAGTGGGGAAATAGCCTTGCTGT
Source organism: uncultured Desulfurobacterium sp. (assembly GCA_913055135.1). Classification (GTDB taxonomy): domain Bacteria; phylum Aquificota; class Aquificia; order Desulfurobacteriales; family Desulfurobacteriaceae; genus Desulfurobacterium. Next base: position 2,455 of record CAJXJV010000242.1, read on the forward strand.
GAGAATTCCTTCAGCATTCGCTAAAGAAATTGGTCTTTCTCCTAATACGGAAGTAGAGTTAAAACTTGAAGATAACAAGCTAGTAATCGTTCCTAACAGAAAGAAGCAGTTAGAGAAACTGTTGGAACAGATAACTCCAGAAAATTTGCATAGTGAAGTTGACTGGGGTGAAAAAAGTGGAAGAGAGGAGTGGTAGATATATTCCTGAAAAAGGAGATGTTCTATGGTTACAGTTTTCACCACAAGCAGGACATGAACAGGCAGGAAGAAGACCTGCTATTTGCCTTTCTCCAAAGTCCTATAATGGAAAGA
>CAJXJV010000243.1 GCA_913055135.1 uncultured Desulfurobacterium sp.
ATTAGCTGATAAACTCTTCCCGGACGCAGACAAGAAGCTTGAAACTAAACAGCAGAAAGAGAAATTTGAACAGCTCTATCGCATAGCACTTCTTGAAGAAGCTGCAAAGGAAAACTCTGAATTCAGAAAATTCATGCTGGAATACGAAGGACGGTTAATAGACATTCCCCGACCAGTTCAGTATTTAAGGTCTTCTGTAAGACCGATGATTACCTACCTAACTGCAGGTTCGTATGTTTATGCCTTTCTCCACCCTGAAAAGTTTACCCCTGACCAACTATCCATGCTCCACAACATTCTTCTTCTTGTTTTAGGTTTCTGGTTTGGAGAAAAACTCATAACGAGAACCGGTCTTTTAGACCTCTTTAAAAAGAAAGACTCTAAATCTTAAGGAGACTTCCCTTGCCTTCCTGCCGTTCCCCTCCCGTTCAAGCCATTCTTTTATGAGTTCTTTTTCTCTTTTCATGCAAAACCCAAAAGGAGGTTTCGTCATGTTCTCTTACATCGGTGGCAAAAGTAGACTTGCCAAGTGGGTAATTTCACACTTTCCACCGGATTACACAAACAGGCTACTTCCGTGACAACATAGACAAAGCCATCGTCTTTGCCATCAGCGTAGTTCAATCCTTTTCAGGAACAAGAAACAGCTGGGGTTACTACATTTCTGCAAACACCAGAAAATCAAGTAGCACCCGCTGGCTTTCATTTCTGAGAAGACTCAACCAAATAAGAGAAAGATTGTCTGTTGTCCAGATAGAATGCCTTGACTTCCGAAAAGTCATAGAAAAATACGACACTCCCAATACACTCTTCTACCTTGACCCGCCATACGTCCAGAAGGAGCATTACTACCGAATGGGTTTCACAGAGAAAGACCACAGAGACCTTGCTGAAATTCTGAAAAACATCAAAGGGAAGTTTGTTCTCTCCTACTATCCTTGTGACCTCATAGAAGAACTATATAAAGGCTCCAACTGGTACACAAAGGAAGTTTCCAAGTCCAGTTACGGAGTGACTGGCTATTCAAGGATGAGGAGCCGTCCCAGAGGGACGGAGCTCCTCATAAAGAACTTTTAACCCGCCGTCCCCCTGAAGGGGGACACATAAATTGTATCAAATCCCGCCGTTATTACGAACGTTTAACATTAAAAATAATTTTCATAAAATTACCTCATGGGAAAAATACAATTAGTGTCTAAGTTTTTGAAGGGAAAAAGTAAAGACGTTCATATTACGATTAATCCAGAACTGTGGAAACTTTTTAAGGATTATTGTGAAGAGCAAGAAGGTATCAAACCAAACCACAAAATATCGGAACTTATCCTGGAATTTCTGGATAAGAAGGGTGTCTTAGAGCAGTATCAAAAATCTCCATCCTCTAAAGGTTCAACATAACCATGTTTTTCAAGCAAAGCTCCAACTGCTATATCGTCAAAAAGATTACTCCTGGCAAGCCATTCTGAATAGCGAAGGTTTCTCAGGACAGTCCTATCCCGACGTGATAAACCCTCATACATATCTTCTCTATTCCAGATTTCCCGAAGGTCTATCAATCCTTCTTTCATAAAAACCTCTCTCTCCTGACGATTTGATCGTATATTCAAGTCTTACATTTATAGAACTTCCATCCTCGTTGATTTCTGTAATCTTTACAGTAGCAATAGAAATTGCGGGAACATTTCTACTAACATCTTTATAGATTGATCCAACCAAAACAGGAACTGTGGTTATTCCCTCGTCAAGATAATCCCAAATACCACATCCATATTCTGGGTCAAGAGTCTTTTCCCCTTTACGTGTCAAGAGAACCATTTCTATCTGCTGGTTAATGTCCTCTATTAACGATGAAAACTCAATGCCAAAAAGTCTTCCACCCATAGTAATTCTGATTTTAATCTTCCTCTGTAACTCTTGCAACTGTTAAGTTAGCCTAACAAATTTCTCAACTTTTTCTTTAAAATCAAGAAATAGATGAGAAAAATTCCCGCAAAAATTTCTCAACTATTTCTTTACTTTTTGAAAATTTCTCATCTTTTTCTTGATTTTTTAACAGTTAGGAGTTCCTATTTCTCACTTTTTCTTTTACGCTTAGAAAAGCTAAAAACCCTACAAAATTTGGCAGTTACATTATGAAAAGAAATTTCTCAACTTTTTCTTTACTTCAGTAATTCTCCCTTTGGTAACTTTGTATTACCCATAAGTGTGCCAGGGTATTGTGATATAATAGTTTCAGATTCAATCCCCCCAGAATTACACTGATGTGCAGTTCTGTTAACCAAGGGGTTATAGGATTCGGAGTTTTAAATGGGAAAGGAAATGGAGGAAACATATAGAGGAACTTGAGAATGGGAGTAACAATAGTTAACATTCTTGCCTTACTGGCTCTTATCCTTCCTGCTATTGCAGTTATGTGGATAGCTTTTAGCGAGGACAAAGAAGATAAAAGACAGGAAGCAAAACAATTATAACCAATGCCTACAAATTTTTTTTGATAGACCAGCAGACTTCTCAGAGTCAGATTTTGAGAAGTTTCCCTATTTCGCCCCAGGGACTTTTTGTTTCAAGTCCTTCGGAAGTTTTGGGGTATAGTCAGTACTTCCCAATAGTCATCACTTTAATGGTTTACATTTTGATTAAGCCAGCAAGGAAGATGTGAGGAAAATAAACTTGTTGAGTTTTGGTAAATACCACAACAGCGTATGGAAAAATCTCTTTCATAGTTCTTTCTCCCTGT
>CAJXJV010000244.1 GCA_913055135.1 uncultured Desulfurobacterium sp.
TCGTCTGAGGTTGGCTGAAAGAGTGCACCGACTAAAATGGTTCCAAGTGTCCTTGCTTCCTCGTCCGTAAGTTCAATAACTGCTGTTGGTTCTTCGTTTTCATCCTCAAAATAGTAGATCTCTCTCTTTCCTGTGTGATGAATTACTACAACTATAGTGTCGCCGTTTTCTGTCTTCATAGAGTACTTCTTACCAATACCTGGCAGTTCACCCTCTTTTACAAACATAGTTACCCCCGATAATTCGTTCAACTCCCTTTGGTTCCCTCTGGTATAACCACTTTCACTGCTCCTCTCAGCTCTCCGGGTTTATAGTTAATTGCTCTATCTTCCGGATACTTTTCCCTGATGATTTTTACAATCTCTGGCTTCATTTCATTTACCGAACCGTGGCAGTTGAGACAGAATTGATTAACTCTGAGGGGTTTGTAGAAAATGTAAGAAACTTTACCGTTTTCTTTGACTGCTGTTATGTAATATGGAGGAATTTTTCCTTCCTTTAGTTTCTTCTCAAAATATTTAAGTACCTTTTTGTCAATCTCGTCAGGTTTGTCCCCCGGATTTCTATACTTCTCTGAAACACGGCTGACCTTTACATTGATAAGTTTGTCATTGACTTCTTTTGTTATCTCTTCAGCTTTGTCTGCACAGAAGGAGATTGCTCCAACTATACCTTCTCCATTTATGGCTTTTACAAGGTTAGACTTGAGCTCCATCATAAGTTCTCTTGTAGCTTTCTGTCCTATGGCTTTGATTTCCTCAACCTTATCCTGTGGAACTTTCACCTCCTTTTTGTGAACACAAGAAGTAAAAGTAAGAGAGAAGACAGAAGCTGAAAGAAAAAGTAAAACCCTTTTCATTCTACTACCTCCTTTCTTCCAATTGTTAAAGTTCCGCATCCGCCTAATTTATCTGTTCTAAACCTGTTGCTCAGGGTAACCCTTATTCCCATTTCTCTCAGGAAAAGGAATGCTTTTTCATACTTTTCTCTGCTTACAGGCTCAAGGTCAAATCCATCAACTCTGTTGTACATCATGAGCATTACAGTAAACCTGTGTTTTTTTGCAAGCTCACCAAGAAGTTTCAGGTTTTCCAGATCATCGTTGAGATTCTTAATCAACAGATATCCTAATTGAAACTTCTTTCTGCGGGAAGAAGAGGATTTAGAAAGATGCTCTTCTATTGCATCTATAAGTTCTTCTAATTTTTCCTTCTTTTTGAATATCTTTTCCCTCGTTTCGTGGAGAATTCCATGGACGGAGAGGGTAAGTCCATTATGGCTGAGCTTTATAAGCTTTTTAAAATTTTCAATAGGATATCCAGTCGTACTTATAGTTACCTTCAATCCTTTTTTTCTGAAATAGTCAACAGCTTTTTCTACATTATCAATGTTAAGTGCAGGTTCTCCAATTCCTGCAATTGCTATTCCTTTGATGGGTAAAGAATCCTTTAAAAGTTCGTACTGGGTTACTATTTCATCAAACGTTAAATTCCTGAAAAAACCCTTACTTCCCGATGCACAGAAAATACACCCTATCGGGCAACCGACCTGAGTGGAAATACAGAGTCTTTCTCCTTTATAGAATACAGACTCTACCCTATGGTTGTCTTCCGTTTCATATATAAAAAGCCTATTCAGTGGGCTCCGGAGTTCCTTCACTATCCTCATTGTCATTTATAACTCCCGGTCTTGAAAAGCACTTAAATCTATCTTCGTGTTTCTCTTTTAATCTCTCAATGTATTCGTTCCACTGTTCCTTGGTAACAAAGTACCTTATTGAAAATTGTTTTCTTCCTCCTGTCTCAAGTTCAACGGTTAGGACTTCTAAAGGAACGTTAATGTCAACGATTTTTCCTTTTCCTTCAGGTGTTTCAACCGTTTCTCCAATGTCAGGCAGAAAATTCCTTATATAGTAATTTGCCTCTTCAAACTTCAAACAGCACATGAGCCTTCCACACGTTCCTGAAAGCTTTCCTGGATTTGGTGGAAGTCCCTGAAGTCTTGCAAGATTTAGGGAAACAGAGTCAAAGCATTCAAGAAAATCCTTGCAGCAACAGATTCTTCCACACATACCGACGGCGCCGATCATCTTAACTTCATCTCTAACTCCAATCTGTCTCAGCTCTATTCTGGTTTTAAAGTGGGCTGCAAGGTCTCTGACGAGTTGTCTGAAATCAACTCTTGATTCTGCCGTGAAGTAGAAAACTATTCTTTCCCGATTCAGAGTGGCATAAGCTTTTACAAGTTTCATCGGGAGTCCGTGTTTTTTGACCTTCTCCCTGCAAACTTCCAGAGATTCAACTGCAAATAGCTGATTTTCTGTAAATCGGTTGAAGTCTTCTTCAGTAGATTTTCTTATAACTTCATAAAGAGATCCTTTATCAATTTCAAACTTCTCAGGACTGCCTTCTTCTAAGGAATACAGATCCAGGACTTTAACAAGTTCCTCACCTCTGTCTGTTTTTACAACCACTCTGTCTCCATACCTTAGAGTTTCAAACTCAACAGCTCTGGCTAAGCCGCTTTTTTCTGTGTCAGGGTATTTGAACTTAATGATTGTCATACTGCTCTCCTGAAGAAATATTGTTTAGTATAAAATTTCCTCTTTTCAAGGAAAATACAAGAGGATATCACTTTTTGCTAAAACATGGGAAACGTTTTAGTGGTTTTTGAAGAGCAATAGAAAGATATATTTAAAAAGTCTATAATTAAGGAGTTTTTATACAATAGATT
>CAJXJV010000245.1 GCA_913055135.1 uncultured Desulfurobacterium sp.
CAAATCCATTGGCGTATCACCAATTTCAACGATTTCCTTCAGCTTACATTCAAGGGCTGCTGGAACACCTTTTACCCTTGGAGGTTTAACCATCAAGGAAGGTTCAAGAGCTATCCCAAGCTTTTCGGCTTCACTCTCCTCCGGTGGGAAGTCCTTTCCTGTCTCAACCATTTTATTGAGAAATTCTTCACTGACAACGTTTATTACAAACTCACCTGTTTCCCTGATGTTCCTTCCGGTGTCCTTTTGAGTTCCATCTTTTCTCTTTCCGATTGAAACAATAACTATAGGAGGCTTCGTTGTCACTGCATTATAGAAGGAAAAGGGAGCCAGATTAACGACTCCCTCATTTGAAACGGTTGTAATCCAGGCTATGGGTCTTGGAACAACTGTATTGAAAATCAGTTTACTGATCAGCTTCTGGTCAGTTTCCCCAACCTTTGCTGTTTTCATTAGCCGTTAAACTCCTCCTTGTTGAGAAGTTTCACTGTAAAGGTGAGGGCTTTTCCGGCAAGAGGATGGTTGTGATCTATTGTCACTGTCTCATCGTTAAAGTCAAGAACTGTAACCATTATTGTTTGACCATCTGGAGTCTGACCGTAAAGAACTCCTCCTTTCTGGAGCTCTACTCCCTGAAAGTACTGTCTTGGTAGGGTTTCTATGAGTTCTTCCCTTCTTTCTCCGTAAGCCTCTCCGGGAGGAAGTGTAAAGGTTTTCTCCTCACCAACTGCCATTGAGGAAACTTCCCTTTCAAAGCCTGGAATTACTTCGTTTCTTCCTGACACGAATTGGAAAGGTTCCCTTCCCTCATTCGTGTCAATAACTCTTCCTTCTGAGTCTCTGAGCGTGTACGCAACAGTGTAGATGTAGTTCATGCCTTCTCCTTAAAAATTTTTAACCACTATACTACAGATTTTGATAAGTTTCCATAGCTGCAGAAACCGAATCACCAAACTTGAAGTTTCTGTATCCAAGTTCATAAAGTGCAAACTCAACAACCTCAAGACCTGTCAGGATATCAAATATATCAACGTATCCCATGTGGGAAAGCCTGAAAATCTTTCCTTTGAGATGCTCCTGACCGCCGGCAATTGTAATTCCGTATTTCTCTCTTGCGATTTTCACGATGTCCTGACCGTTAATCGTTTGCGGTGAAAGAACTGCTGTAACACCGTTTGCAGGACTTTCAGAGAGGAGCTCAAGCCCAAGAGCCTTAACTCCAGCTCTTGTTGCTTCTGCAAGCCTTTGGTGTCTCTTTGCAACGTTTTCAAGTCCTTCTTCCTCAATCATCTTGAGAGCTTCATTGAGGGCAACAACAAGGTTTACGCCTGTGGTGTAAGCTGTCTGTCCCTTCTGCTGAGCTTTAAGCTCTTTCTTTAAGTTGAAGTAGTAACTTCTTGATTCTACCTCCGACAGTCTTTGCTGTGCCTTTTCATTCAGAGAGATAACAGCAAGCCCTGGAGGCGTCATCAAAGCCTTCTGTGAACCGGTTATTCCAACGTCGATTCCCCACTCATCCGTTGGTATATCATAGACTCCGTAAGCTGTTATTCCGTCCGCTATAAGAAGCACATCGGGATGACTCTTAAGGAGCTCTCCGATGCCTTTGACATCATGAATTGTTCCTGTGGAGGTTTCACAGATCTGAACGAGAATGCCCTTAACGTCTGGGTTTGCTTTTAAAGCTTCTTCAATATCCTCGAGTCTAACGCTTTTTCCCCACTCAACTTCAATAACAATCGGTTTCACTCCAAAAGTCTCACAGAGCTCTTTCCATCTTTCTCCAAACTTACCACCAACAACTACAACTGCACTGTCCCCGGGATTGAAAAGGTTTGAAACAGCAGCTTCCATTGCTCCTGTTCCAGAAGAAGTAAGAATGAGAACCTCACCCTGCGTCCTGAAAAGTCTTTTAAGCCTTTCCTTAGCTTCAAGGAAAATCTCCTTAAACTCAGGAGAACGATGGTAGAGTGTGGATTTCCCCAGAGCCTCAAGAACTCTTTCTGGTACCATTGTTGGTCCCGGTGTTAAAAGCCTTTGCTTTATCGTTTTCAAGATCTACCTCCTTATTCACAAGATAAGAATTATGATAGACTTTAAATATAGTAGTTAAGTATATCAGGGAAACGTAGCGCTTTATCAAGTTATAAAGAAAGAAAACCTCATAAACTGAAAGTTTAAAAATGAAAAACGCCTTCTTTTATTAGCCGTGGGAACAGGAACTTTACTACTATTAGTTTTTGAAAGAAATAACTTATGGTTTATAAACTATTGTTGAGATAGCATGTTTATAAACCAGAATGTTTCCTCTGTAATTTCTCATCTTCAGAACAAATCTGTCAAATCCTCTTAGCTTACCTTCAAGTTTACTTCCACTCCTGAAATAGACTATAATCCTTTTTCCCATAGCCTGGCGCAGCTCTCTACTCTGAACTCCTCCCAGGTGAGAAGAAGCTATGAGTTTATAACCTTCTGCTATCTTTTCCTCTATCTCTTTTTTCTGTTCCTCTGTAGTTACCGGAGGAAGAAGTGGAATAAACGTTGCAGGTCTTATGATTAGCTCATCTTCATGTTCCTCATAAACAATATCACCAGAAGATTTCATTAATTGCAAAAGTGGTTTTACACTTTCTGGTCTGACAGAAAGCCTTTCTGCCAGCTCTTCTATAGAACCTCTAAACTCTCCCTCTTCTTCCAGAAGTTCTATCAGCTCTATCTGGGCAT
>CAJXJV010000246.1 GCA_913055135.1 uncultured Desulfurobacterium sp.
CATTTATAAGCCCGAGTTCCTCTTTCAATTTTTTGGAAGATAGACTTTTGTTTCCTTTGAAAACAACATCGGTAATGATTGGTTTTTCTTTAACGAAATATCGAAGTATAACCCCATTCTTTCCTTCTTTGACATCAACGGAAATGTTCTCAAAGTAACCAAGCTTGAAGAGAGTTTTTATATCTTCTGCAACTAATTTTCTTGAAAAGACTTTACCTGGCTTTTCTGAGAGATAATAGAGAATGGTGCTTTTAGGAACCACTTCATTTCCAATTATTTCTACTTTTTCAACCACCTGCTGTTCATCTGCGGACGCACCCTGCCAGATGAGAAGTATTGACAGCAAAGCCATTACATTGAGTATCAGTTTATTCACATTCGCCCCCGATAATCTGTGGCTTGGCTAATGATAGCACAAATTAGGATTTTGGAAGATAAATTTTAAAACAAGTTCCTTTTCCTTCTTCGCTTTCTACTTCTACCTTTCCTTTCAACCTTTCAATTGCCAGTTTTACTATTGACAATCCCAATCCGGTTCCTCCGAGTTTTCTAGATCTTGAGCGTTCTACCCTGTAAAAACGTTCAAAAATGAAAGGAATGTGTGATTTGGGGATACCCGGACCTGTATCACAGACGTAAATCTCAGTTTCTCTGACAAGGTCTCTGAATCCTACGGTTACTTCGCCGCCTTCTTTGTTGTACTTAATGGCATTATCTATCAAATTTTTCATTATTGCGTGGAACATTTTTTCATCAGCTTTTATCCGAACATCTTCCGGGATGTTTATTTCTACTTTTACTCCCTTTTTCTCTGCTAACTCCGAAAGATCATGAACTATCCTTTCAACAAAAGACCTGAGTTTAATTCCGACTATTTTCACCGGAAAGTTAACGCTTTCCAGCATTGAAAGTGTTATGAGATCCTCTATTAATTGTTCCATATAGTTAACTCTCTCTATTGCTTTGCGTAAAAACTTCTCAGCCTCAGGTTTGTCTCTACATTCCTCTTCAAGGGTTTCAAGGGAGAGTTTCATTGCAGCAACCGGTGTTTTAAGTTCGTGTGAAACGTTGGCGATAAAATCCTTTTTCAAATTCTCATACTTCTTTATTGGAGTAAGGTCAATGAGCAGGAGAACTTTTTCATCCATGTCTGACCCAAAGATGATCTGCACATACTTGTCTTTTATCTTTTTTTCCTGCCATGCTCTGTATTTCTCGTTAAAGCTTTCGTTGATCATTGAAATGACATCAAAGTTTCTGATTGCCTGATAGAAAAATTTTCCTATATCTTCTGGATGAATATCGAGGAGCTCCCTTGCAAATTTATTTGTGAAGATAATCCTTCCGTAAGGATCCATTACTACAATTCCTTCACGGATAAGGCTTAATGCTCTTGCGAGTAGTTTTGTGTTATCAATTTTCTGACTAAGCTTTTCTTCTTTTGGACGGTTTAATCTTAAAGTTGCTAAAGCTCTCTCCCGTTTCTTCCTTTCAGTGTAGGCTATGTAGGCAAAAATCAGTGTCAACGTTGTCAGGAAGATGGTAATAGCAAGTAGTATGGCTTCCAACTTACTGCTCCATTTGTTGAATAATATTTTTAGAAAGTTTATCATTAGTAGAAGTAAATTTAGACAAAGGGAGGATTCAATGGCGCTCAGGGTGGCTATTAACGGTTACGGAAGAATTGGTAGATGTTTTCACAGGGCAAGACTCAATGATCCAGATATTGAAATCGTTGCAATTAACGACTTAACGGATGCAAAAACACTTGTTCATCTTCTTAAGTACGATTCCGTTCATGGGAAACTCGAAGTTGATGTTGATGTAGATGGTGATGAACTGATTATTGGCGGAAAGAGAATTAAAGTCTTTTCAGAACCTGATCCTGAAAAACTTCCATGGAAAGAACTTGAAGTTGATATCGTTCTTGAATCAACAGGAAGATTCAGGGACAGAGAGGGTGCATCAAAGCATCTTAAGGCTGGAGCAAAGAGGGTTGTGATTTCTGCTCCTGCGAAAGAACCAGATATTACGATTGTTGTAGGGGTTAACCATAACGAGTACGATCCTTCAAAGCATTTTATTGTTTCAAATGCTTCATGTACGACAAACTGTCTTGCTCCTGTTGCAAAGGTTCTCCTTGAGAACTTTGGAATTGAATCAGGTTTCCTTACAACTGTTCATGCTTATACTGCTGATCAGAGACTCCTTGATGCACCCCACAAAGACCTCAGGAGAGCAAGAGCTGCTGCTCTATCGATGGTTCCAACTTCAACAGGAGCTGCGAAAGCAGTAGGGCTTGTGATTCCTGAACTAAAAGGAAAGTTTAATGGAATTTCCATCAGGGTTCCCACACCTGATGTTTCTCTCATTGACTTTGTCTGCGTTGTAAAGAAAAACGTTACAGTTGAAGAGGTCAACGAAGCTCTCAGGAAAGCTGCAGAGGGAGAACTTAAAGGAATCCTTGACTATACAGAAGAGGAGTTGGTTTCTATCGATTACACAGGAAATTCACATTCAGCCATTGTTGATGGTAAAAGCACAGATGTTATCAACGGAAACCTTGTTAAAATTCTTGCCTGGTATGACAACGAATGGGGTTATTCTGTAAGACTTGGTGATTTGATGAAACACATGGCTTCTGTAGGGGTGTAGGCTCTACGCCCGCCCCCAAAATTTAACTGTCTGGGGAATAAAAGTATGGGAAAAAAAGAAGTT
>CAJXJV010000247.1 GCA_913055135.1 uncultured Desulfurobacterium sp.
CTCATGATGACCTCCCTTTTCTGTAGTTGGGAGGTCATATCTTAACCAAGTTATTGCTTTTGTTTCAATAGACTCGTTAATTTCTCACCCAAGCTATAAGAAAAACTTATAGATAGAATTTCAGATGATTTAACATTACATCAGCCGTAAATAACAAGTCTCACTGTTTAGGAGTAGCAAAAATTTGAGTCCAATATTTTCCACTGGTTGCAACTCCCATTTCAGTAAAGTCAGGATTCATTATATTTGCACAATGACCAGGACTCTCAAGCCATCCTTTAATAACCTCTTCCTCTGTTGGATATCCCTTTGCAATATTTTCACCATAGGTAGTCCATTCATAGCCTACTTTCTCAAGTCGATCTCCAGGCGATGAACCATCACTTCCAGTATGACTCAGAAAATCATAAGTATTCATATCATCACTATGCATCTGAGCTGCTGCTTCTAAAAGTTCATTCCACACTACCTTGCCAGCAGGGGGAAAGTATTCATCACCACAATAACGACCCGCCCTACGTGCTTCATTAACAAGATCCAGCAGTTTATTCTTGTCGGGATTTTCTGGAGCGTCTGCATATAGTTCGTCTTCATATCCAAGACTTTCATAAATTCCTTCCATTCCTCCACAGGAAGTAACAAAGAAGAATGCTATAAACAGCAAAGATATATTCAATCGGATCCACATCAGAAGGCTCCTATTTCTCCATAGAAGCCTGGAAGATTAATTTCTTTCACAGTCGGTAATACAGCTTTCGGTAATTGAGAACACTTATCATTTTCAATGTAGTAAATAGCCTCCTTTAACATGTCTTCAGTTTCATTTCCAAGTTCAACTGTCAAATTATCAATTGCTGGACAGGTAGCAGGGATACCATCAAAATATTCACCTTCCCCTTGAGCATTTTTTGTTTCAAAAGTTATAGGATCTATAACTTTATCGCAAAATTCATAAGAATACATACCTACAGGCTTTCCACACGTTGCAGAACCAACGGTTATTACCTTCACATAAGGTTTTAGTCCATTAATTACACTCTCACTCGCCGAACAGGTAGATGAAGAAGTTAAAACAATAACTCGTGATAAATGTAGGCTTTCTTCCATGTTCTCAAACTTGTAACTCCAGTTATAGTTAGAATATTTATCATTATGGTAGTGAGTAAAAAATATGTTATCTTCTGACACTCCTGATATTAAACTTGCAAGTTCTCGAGCTATACTTCCTAGTCCTCCCCCGTTATATCTAAGGTCAAGAATTAACTCTTCTACACCTTCTGATTTAAATTCTTGAAAAGCACTTTTCAGAGCATCATAAGCAGGTTCTATAAACTTGAGGAAAACAATATAACCAACTTTTTTATTTCCAACATTAAGAACTTTTGTTAAATAGACTGGTTGAATTGTTACTACATCTTTTGTAAGTTGAATTTCCTCAATTTCACCCGTAGCTTTTTGCACTTTTAAACTAACTTTTACACCAACCTCGTTTTCACCGAAAATAGTACTCCACAAATTGTTCTGTTCAATCTCTTCTATAGTCTTTCCATTAATAGCTAAAATGATGTCTCCTCTTTTAAGACCTGCTTTATCAGCAGGTGAATTTGCATACACATACCTTATTCTCAGATTCCCATTCTCATCATAGCCAACTCCAAATCCTACACCTACATATTTCCCTTCTTCGTACCAACTGTCATAGGCTTCTTTTGTGGTTATATAACTCCACTTATCAAGCTGAGAATATCTTAAGCTATCCAACAATTCTTCAGGAGAATTAAAAGTAGTAACATCTACGCTGTCAGGAACTTTGTCATACCAGTAATAAACATCCTTCATAAGCCTATATACAAATCGATTCTGGTCTTCTACAGAACAGCTTTCAGGAGCATAAGGAATATTCCAGGGTGCATAGCTGTAGCTATCACTACTGCCACCGCCACCACCGCAGGATACCAAAAAAAACCCCGCAACTGCTCCTAACAGGATTAGCTCTCTTCTCATTACCTTCCTCCGAGATTAATAACTTCCAAACGGTGGTTCTTGTCTGTCTACTCCCATATTCTTTACTACCAGATTCCCTTGCCTATCAAGGTATATTTTGAAAGTTTTATTTTTATAACGAACAGTCATCGGTAAAACATCTTTATGCTTAATTACTATCTTCACGCCATTTTCGAGAACAACTTCTGTATCTTCCACTTCAATTTTCCCATTCAAAGTATCGCCAACAGAAGCACACGAAAAGGTCATAAACAAAGCCACCATCCCCAAAAACTTCAGTTTCCAAGCTAAAATCCTCTCATTACTCATTTTTACTACCTCCCAAGAAGTATATCGAAAGGACTACCAAAGAAAACTCGGAACTTTACACCACCAGAACTATCTCTGGAGTCTTCAAATGCAGCAAGATTTCTACATCCCAGCTCTTCTCCCAGCTCACAAGCTTTTTTAAAGAGTTCTCCTGCCTTTCTTTGATCTTCCTCAACTCCATAACCATAATAGTACATCACCCCAAGATTATTACATCCAAGCCCTTCCTTCAATTCACAGGCTTTCTTGGAAAGTTCCACAGCCTTCCTGTAGTTTCTTTCTAATCCTTTACCTTCTTTATACATCCAGCCGAGATTCGCACATCCCAAACCATCATTTAGCTCACAGGCTTT
>CAJXJV010000248.1 GCA_913055135.1 uncultured Desulfurobacterium sp.
ACCGTGTTTAACGTGAAGGATTAGGAGGGAAAATGCCAAGATACAGCGAGGAGATTGTCAACTATGCTAAGGAACTTTACCTGACGGTTGATGACAAGGGTAATCGGGTTTACTCCTTTAAGAACATTGCAACGGAGATTCAACGGAAGTTCAACGTTGAAATAGACAAGACCACAATTTACCACTGGGCAAAAAAGAAGGGATGGGACAAGCTCCTCCATCAGGCAATCGTAGTTTCTGCCTACGACGAAGAAAGCAAGAAAGAAACCGAAGCCACTATCACGAAAGTTGTAGAAAAGCTCCCCGCCGACGAAGAGCTGATAGAAAAACTCGCAAAGGCCAAGAGGTGGGTAGTAATCAACCATCTCAAAATGGCCAAAAAGCTTTACGCCGAAGTGCAAAAGAAGAGTGCAAGCGACAAGGGTTTTGCAAGGCTGTGTGAAGTTGCCGATAGAGTCGGCAAGTCCGTTTACGAAATGCTTGAGGCGATAGACGAAAAAGAGCAGATACAGACTCCTATCGTGATTATTAACGAGATTGACCCTTCCCAAGTATCTAACCCTTCAGACGGTCAAGAAAACGCAACAGAGGGCGAATATGTTGACGAGAGAGGCTAAAATTTCTCCCTCTGCTCCTCAAATTCGCATAAACCTCCTTCCCTACCAGAAGAGACTCCTCATCTCCGGGAAACCCTACCTCGCCCTCATCGGCGGGACTGGAACTGGCAAAACTTACTTCCTTCCCAGATGGCTTTACATCAAAATGTGCAACTTTCCAGGAGAAGAGTGGATAGTTTCAGCTCCTACAAGGGAAATGCTCAAACGAAACCCCATTAAATACATCCGAAAGTTCTTTGACGAAAACGGAATTAAGTATGAATTCAACAAGGCTGACCTTGTAATGGAAGTCCACGGGCTTGGAACGATTTACTTCATCTCTGCTGAAACTCCTGATAGGATGCAGGGAATACATGCAAAAGGAATAGTAGGAGATGAGGCAGGGCTTTTTGACCGCCTCTGTGGGATACAGCAGTCCAGAGGATAGCCTACAAAAAAGGGCAGATCCTTCTTACAACAACTCCTTACTCTCACAACTGGCTAAAGACGGAAGTCTGGGACAGGTGGATAGAAGGAGACCCCGCTTTTCACGTAGAAAATCCCGGTTCCCTTGATAACCCTTTTTATCCCCGTGAAGAATACGAAAGAGCGAAAAGAACCCTGCCAGATTGGAAATTCAAAATGCTTTTTGAAGGGAAATTCACAAAACCAGCAGGGCTGATTTACGATGACTACGAAGTGGTTGAACCGTTTCCTATTCCAGAAAATTGGTATCGCTTTGGTGGGGTGGATTTTGGATTCAATAACCCCTTTGCTGTTGTCTGGCTGGCTGAAAACCCGGAGACAGGAGAAATCTACGCATATAGGGAATTCAAGAAAAGCGGACTTACCGTTGACGATATGGAAAAAGTCCTCAAAAAAGAAAAATGCAGTGTTTACTACGGTGACCCTGCAAGTAAAGAAACTCTTGAAACTTTGAGGGCAAGAGGAATCAACATAAGACCTGCTAAAAAGGATGTTTTAGCGGGGATTTCTTTTGTTCAGTCTCTTTTTAAGTCCCGCAAGTTGAAAGTTTTTAAAAACCTCGTTTACCTTCTTGACGAGCTTAACTGTTACCAGTGGGAAACGGATCGAACTGGAGAGATTTTAGATAAGCCAAGAAAAGAGAACGATCATTTGCTAGATGCTTACCGCATGGCGCTTTTCACATACTACTCCAATAAGCCGTCAACCCCGAAAGTAAGACCCGTTGGAGCCAGGAGACTCACAAGCCGAATGTTCAGGAGGTTTTAAATGGCTGTTTCAACAAAGAAACTTACAACCGAAATAACCAGCAATTACGCCTATTTTGAGCAGTTCCTTCAATACCTGCCAGACCCGGCAGACACTATCCTGGACGACCCGGAGGGAGCTTATGAAGTCTTTCGTAAAATGATGCTTGACCCTCATATAAATGCTAAAATTCAGCAACTTAAAGACGAGGTTCTTTCAAAAGAATTCCACATAGTTCCGGCAGACGAAAGCCAAAAAGCAAAAGAGATAGCCGACTTTGTTAAAAGGGCAATCTACGAAAACCTTAACATAGAACAAGACTTTGCAGAGCTCCTTACTGCTATTGAGTACGGCTTTTCGGTTTCGGAGGTAATCTGGAGGCAGGAAAACGGCTATTGGCTCCCTGACTCTCTAAAAGCGAGAAAACAAGAAAAGTTTCGTTTCAATACAAAAGGGGAGCTCCTTTACTACGACCCGATAGAAGGCTGGAAGATTCTGAATGTTCCTTACAAGTTTATTATCCACAGACATAATCCACAGGTGGAAAATCCTTATGGAACTTCTGTTCTCCTTTCCTGCTACTGGCCGTGGATGTTTAAAAAAGCAGGATGGAAGTTCTGGTTAAAAGTTGCAGAAAAGTTTGGAGTGCCGACGGTTCTGGCTCTTATTAAAGGCGAAGGAATGACTGAGGACCAGAAGACAGAAATTGCCAATTCTATTGCTGAGTCTCTTTTGAATATACAGGAAGATTCAGCAGTTGCTCTTGTTGATGTAGAGAAAGTAGAAACCATTGAAAGTAAGGGAACGGCTGATGATTTTGCAAGGCTCATAGAACTC
>CAJXJV010000249.1 GCA_913055135.1 uncultured Desulfurobacterium sp.
GGTTTAAAGCCTATCCAGAGAAGTGGAAGCATTTTGTCTTTTCCTGGAAGTTGTTAGGTTTTGGATATTTTGCCTCGGCTTTTGTTTCCCTTATGGTTTTCCTGTTGTGGATTGGTGATTTGAGTGACATCCTCCCCTCACTAAAGTGAAGGGCTTCCCGCTTCACAGAGGGTTTCCCCTCTCCACGGGCTTAACTTCCCCGCAGTCCACGGGTAGGGTTTAATTTATACAGCGGGGTTTTCCTTCCCCGCTCCTAATCCAAGTTTCAAAATGACCAATGCCGAATTAATATCCCTGTCAATTTCAAGCCCACATTTCTCACATTTAAAGACTCTTTGCGATAGAGAAATCTTCTGCCTATGTCCGCATTTTGAACAGGTTTGAGTCGTGGGTTCAAACCTTGGAACAAACTTAACCATCTCAGGAATAAGAGTCGCAAGGTTGCGTAACCTTGCAGTTATTCCTCCTATTCCTGAGTTTTGAACTTGCTTACCGAATAGTCCTTCCTGCCAGCCTTTGATTGAATCATCCTGAATGGCTATGAATTTGAATCGTTTAAGAAGGGCAACTGCCTTGTTTTGAAAATCTCTCTTTTTGTTAGTTATGTATTCGTATTCCTTCCTTATTTTCATTAAGGTTTTCCAGTAGTTTTTGCTTCCCTTTTTCTTTCTCGCAAGGGACTGCTGGAGTCTTTTAAGCCTCTTTGTTTCTGGAACTTGCCATCTGATTTTTTCTCCATTGGATAGAGTAAGCTGGTCTTTAACTCCTAAATCTACTCCAATAGGTTCATCAATCTGCTTTTCCTTTATTTCGTTGATTACCTGTTCTTTTGGTAGATAGCAGGTAACGTGGATGTAGAATCCCGATGGCTTTCTTACAAAGTAGGCGTTGGCAAATTCGGCGTTTTCGGGTATCTGATGAAGTCCAAGGATACGGAATTTCTTCTTGAAACCTTGAATCTTTACTTTATTACTCCCACGGAAAATTTCGTAAGTGTTCCCATATTGCTTTAGCGGTATAGAGTTAACTTCTGACTTAAAGTTCAGTTTCCCAACTTTTGAACCATTTCCTTTTGCAGACTTAAGAGCTTTTAAATTATCCCTCGTTCTTTCAAGAATTCCCTGTTTCATCTGAGAAGAAATTATTGTTAGTTCTCTTCTCTCAAATCCTTCTGGAGTCTTAATTTCAACTTCCTTTAGCTTGTAAGTTTCATATTTCAACCTATTCGGAAGGTCAGCTATCACATAGTTATAGAACCATTTGGCTTCAAGAAAAAGCCTGTTAAACCGTTCTATATCCTTATCAGTTAAGTTTTGAAGTTTAAGTTGATAAACCTTGCAAACCTGTTTCTTTCTCTTTTCACGAGTTTCCTTAATTGCCTGTTTGATTTTTTCAGCTCTTGTTTTCATAAATGTTCCCTCTCGTAAAAATCAAATTTCTCTATCATCTATGGGAAATTCCCCGCCGTTATACTTTTGAGACACTAAACTTAAAGCCTCAAGCAGTTCTTCTATCCTTGCAAGGCTAACCTTTATCCCTCTCGTCAATTGCATTCCCTCTTCCAGAAGGTTCGCATCATAGACAGGAGCATTCAGCCAGCTACGGGCTATTCTTGAATAGTTCTCTATGCTTAAAAATTCCTCTACAAGAGCATCTACAAGTTCCGAGAGCTTTCCTCTCCAGATAGTTTTGATTTCTTCAACTGGTTTTCCTTCCTTGATAGAAGGTAGGTCATTCACATACCTGGCTTGAAGTGTAACTCCATCGCAACGATAGATAGCCATCAATTGCCTCCTTTAAGTGAGGTTATAGGTAGTATAACGTATTTACATCTTTACGTCAAGCATTAAAGAATCGAAAACTTATTGACAATATAGCTCAATGCAGTAAACTTTTTTTAGAACTTTCTTTAGGAGGGCAAATGAAACAGAAGGGAAAAAAGGTTAGAGTAACACTCTATATTTCTAAAGTGCTCCACGAGAAAATGGATGAAATCATTGCAAAACGTATGCTTGCAAAGAAAGAGAAACTAACTAAGTCAGAAATAGTTGAAAAAGCACTCGAAAAATACTTGAAAGAGCTCGAAAGTTGATAATTCATCAATTTCTGAGGATGGCTATGAAAACTTTCATGCTTAAAGAATTATTTGGTAACTTGCTATCCACACGAAGTGCAGGAGAAAGCTTCAGAAACAAAATCAGGAAGCTGATTTTTGAAGGAGAAGATGTATTTATCGATTTCTCTGGAATCGACGTGCTTTCTCACAGTTTTGCAGATGAAATTGCCAAGCTAATAGCTGAAGTCAAACTTAGCGATAGACCCAGAGGAAAACTAACAGTCAGAGTCACTGACCCTATTCAAAAACGTTTATTGGGAACAAGGATAAAATTTAGGGAAAAGCAAATAAAAGAAGAAAAATTGCAAACGTTTGTTTAAAAGGAGGCTATCTCTACGATATTAGAATTAAGGAAGCACCAGAAAGGAGGTAAGAGCTATGGAAGAAAGAGAAGCCATGAACACTCACAACAACCAAATTCCAAGAATCCTTGTTGCTGAAGAAATTGAGGGAAAGAGGGTCATCCACAACATCAACAGCGAACTGGATGCTCTCTATGTTAATGCACTCAAAAGGTTAAGCAAGAAGAAAAGCAAAGAGCAGGA
>CAJXJV010000250.1 GCA_913055135.1 uncultured Desulfurobacterium sp.
ACATGGAACAGTTCACAGAAGACAAAATAGAAATCTGGAAAAGGAAACAGCCGGATGTTCCTCCTGAAGAATACCTACCTTACAAGCCTGGAGGAGATGATGTTCCAGCAATAGCAGATTACGGAACACCAGGCTACAGAGGACACGCTACAGGTCTTCACCACGACTACACAGGCTTCCCAACTACAAATCCTGAAATGTGTCAGGAGTTAATTGAAAGACTCATCAGGAAGGTTCAAAGATGTCAACCAGAAATGGAAAAGAACGAAGAATATATGCTTGACGATGCGGAAATTGCAATTGTAGCTTTTGGCACAACAGCAAGGGCTGCAAGAACAGCAGTTCAGCTTGCAAGAGAAAAAGGAATAAAAGCAGGACTTTTTAGACCTATAACAATCTGGCCTTCTCCTGAAGAAACTTTAAATAAACTTGCCAGACATGTAAAGGCGATTCTCGTTCCTGAGCTTAACATGGGGCAGTACGTTCTTGAAGTAGAGAGATGCGCTAAAGGAGAATGTGACATTTACAGGCTCAACAGAGCCAATGGAAAGGTAATCTATCCTCACGAGATTCTCGAGAAGGTAGAGGAAATTGCTAAGTAGGAGGTAAAGATGAATATCCCTATGGAGAAGATAATAGAGAAAAAACCTTACTTTAAATATCTCAGACTTGATAAAATGCCAACTATCTGGTGTCCTGGTTGTGGTATCGGCCAGGCATTTAGAGCAACCTGTATGGCACTTCATGACCTTGGAATTGATAATGACCAGGTTGCAATGGTTTCAGGTATCGGATGTTCTTCAAGAACCCCAGGTTACTTTGACGGATTCACACTTCACACAACACACGGAAGAGCTTTAGCTTTTGCAACTGGACTTAAACTTGCAAAGCCTGAACTTACAACAATAGTTTTTTCAGGAGACGGTGATTCCCTTGCCATTGGTGGAAACCATTTCATTCACGCTGCAAGAAGAAATATTGACATAACACTTGTTCTCATCAACAACTGGATCTACGGTATGACAGGTGGACAGGTTTCCCCTACAACTCCCAAAGGTTCCTATGCAACAACAACTCCTTACGGTAACTATGAACCGAACTTTGACATTGCGAAAATGGCAATTGCTGCAGGAGCTACCTACGTTGCAAGGGGAACAGCCTACCACGCAACGGAACTATCAAAACTTATAGCTGATGGAATTAAGCACAAGGGATTTTCACTCATTGAAGTTCTTTCTCCATGTACGATTATCTATGGAAGAAAGAATAGAATGTCTATCGAGGAGATGTACTTCTGGTTCAAGGGAAATACTCTTTCTGTAAAGGCCTGGGAAAAACTTCCTGAGGAAAAGAGAGCAGGAAAGATACCAAGAGGTTTACTCCACCATGACACTTCAAGACCAGAGTACACAGAAGTTTACTGGAATCAGGTTAAAGCGCTATCTGGAGGGCAAAAATGAGATACGAAGTTAGAGTTATAGGGTCAGCAGGGCAGGGTTCTATCCTTGCTGCTGTAGTTCTTGCAAATGCTGCAGCAGAAGAAGGATTAAATGCAACCCAAACAGCTACATACGGTGCTGCGATGAGAAGTGGTGTTTCTCTGGGGGATGTGGTTATTTCTAATGAACCTATAGACTTCCCTAAAACATTTAACCTTGATGCTGTAATTATCCAATCCCAAGAAGCTTACGATGATATGGTTAAAAGAAATCCTGTAAAGTTTGATCCAGAGTGTGGCGAGCAGGATGCAGATATTCTCGTAAACGTAAAGCCTGGAGGTCTTGTTATAGTTGATGAAGACCTCGTTCAGTGTAACGTTGACTTCAATATGTACAGAATCGTTTCCGCTCCCATCGCAAGAACTGCAGCGGAAGTCCTCGGAAGAAGACAGGTAATGAACATCTTAGCTCTTGGAGTTTTCCAGGTTGCGAGCTCTCTTCAGTTTGACGGAAAACCCCTCATTTCTGAAGAAAGCTTTCTCAAAGCAATAGAAAGGAATGTTCCTCCAAGATTCATTGATCTCAACAAACAAGCTTTCCTTGAAGGTGTTAAGTTAGGAAAGGCTGCTATTCAAAAAGCATAAATCAAGGTCGGGAATATTCCCGACCTTTCCGTTTTTATGGAGTTATCATGGTAGAAAAAAATTGCAAAATTCATGCTTGAGAATGATCAGGTTGCGGTCTGGTTAAGAACCGGACTCTATCAGATAGAAGTAGAAAATCAAGTTGTTGCACTATTTACAGGACAGGTATTTATCAAAGATAAAGAAATTCTGCCTTCCCAGACAGAAATAAAGGGGAA
This sequence comes from uncultured Desulfurobacterium sp., assembly GCA_913055135.1. Lineage (GTDB taxonomy): Bacteria > Aquificota > Aquificia > Desulfurobacteriales > Desulfurobacteriaceae > Desulfurobacterium. The sequence goes on from CAJXJV010000250.1 coordinate 2,302, forward strand.
GCTTTAGCCTCCCCTCTCTAACTACTTTTTAATGTTTTCCTGGAAGTGACATTCTCTACAATCCATTTTTGTTTTCTCACGAGCTTTAACCTTCGTAGGAACAAATTTACCCTCATGGTACCTGTTTAAAAGCTCAACTACTTTCCTTGCTACACTGGCAGAAAGCCTTGCACATCTTTCTGACCTTTCTCTGCTATTATAAGCTATAGGTCTTCCAAAGTGACTGGTTGCAGCTTTACACCACTTCATAACAGATACATGGCACAGCGGAGAATTGGAAATACTCTCAGGATAAACTTTCTTTCCTCGAGGCGTAAAGTCAGGCAGTTCTGTCCTGGTGTACC